>JAFYTT010000041.1 GCA_017558715.1 Clostridia bacterium
CTTGTAAACTTTTTCAGATAGTACATTTCGGATTTTAAGATGCCCCACCAGCCCTCCATCGGAGCATTGTCAAGGCATCTTCCGATACGCGACATACTTTGAATCATGCCCGCATCAATAATTTTTTGGTGAAACCCATTGTTTGTGTACTGAAATCCTCTGTCGCTATGAAAGATTGGTTTTGCATCTGGATAAAGACTTCTTGCTTCATCAAAGGTGCTAAAAACCAATTCATTGTTGTTGCTGTCACCGATCTTGTATGCAATAATACGTCTATCATATAGATCAAGGATTGCGGAAAGATATAGCTTTTTCACTTCGGGACCAACATAATACTTAAATTCTGTAACGTCGGTAAGCCATTTTTCAAACGGAACAGCTGCTTTGAAATCTCTGTTCAGAATATTTTCGGCAGTAATTTCCGACGTGGATTTGATATAATCCGGGCGTTTCTTGCGGATGACGGATTTCAGACCGAGTATACGCATGATGCGGCGAACTCTCTTGACATTGATTCTGTGAGGAAGCTCTTCTGTCTTTTCCCGGTTAATGGTGATACTCATCTGTCTGTAACCGAGAACCCCGTTGCTTTCCTCATAGAAATCCTTTACATATTCTGTGATACGGTTGTTCAAAAGCTCGCTCTTGCTTTGCTTCCTGTTCTTCCACTTATAGTAAGAAGATCTATTTAACTTCAACGCAATGCACATTTCCTTAATGGAATAACCCATGTGCGTATTCAGAAATTCAATGGTTATGTAGATGTGCTCCTGTCGCACTCCGGTCAGCGACCACCACCTTTCAGCTCTTGTAGTTTTTTTATGAAGGCATTTTCAATTTCGAGCTGTCTGTTTTTGGCTTGAAGTATCTTCATTTCTGCCTTGAGCTTTTCAATTTCGGTCATTTCTTCAATCGGTTTTGTTCTGCCGCGGTTGTCTTTGAGCTTGTCTACTCCGCCTTCTTCGTATTTGCGTACCCATACATAGATCTGCTGGTACGACACGTGGTAGGTTTCTACCGTTAAACCGTAATCCTTGTTGTGTTCAATACAAAATGCTACGATCTCTGCACGTTCTTCTTGCGTTGTCTTTCTTCCTTTGGTCATATAGATTTCTCCTTTAGTGCTTGTGCGCTCCTTAAATTCTCTATGACCATTATACCATAAAATCCAATCTCTGAGTATACTGTGATCTGAAATTCCATATCTTTTGCTTATTATTCTTAAACCGCCTTCTCCCGCAAGGTAAGATTTTACGGCTGCTATTTTTAATTCCGCGCTGTATTTCTTGTTTTTTTGCATAAAATTACCCCCTTAGTGTAGTCTTGAATTTTTTGTTTTCAAGTGTCTACTCTAAGGGGATTATATCATCCGATGGATGTGTCTTCCTTATTTATAATCCCGCAATCTCCGTCAGATGTGCAATATCCTCGCACACATTCGGAATCAGCTTCTTCATGCCGGCATCTGCCGTTGCGACAATGTAGCCGTCATATGCTTCCAGCATGGAAAGATCGTTGTACGAATCTCCGACCACAAAGATATCTTCACGGCTGACACCGCGGATTTCGGCGTAATGCGCAATGCCGCTCGCCTTGCTGATGTCTTTGGCGACCGTATTGATCCACCAACCGTTGGTGAATGAGTTCAGCCGATCGCCGAAACGCTCATTGACACGAACACAAAGTGCCTGCGCTTCCTCCTGCGTGTGGAGCAGCAGCGCGATCTGTGTTTCTTCACCGTGACATTTGGAGGTATCGGGTTTCTCGTATTGGAAGGTGTAACCGCTCTCATCATACGCAAAATCGTAGTAATCTTTCGCAATTGCAGCATCAAACGCATCCCGACGGAGCACCTTGCCGTCTCGGTCAAGAATGACAGCGCCGTTATGCGCAATCGTGAAGTCGAGCGTAACACCGAGCGCCGCTACCTCACGGTAAATCTCACCGCCGCGTCCCGTCACCAGACCGAACAGATTGCCAGCCGCTTGCCAGCGTTCGATCGCATCTCTGTCGCGTGCGGAAATTTCGCTGTGTCTGTATAAGGTTCCGTCAAAGTCGCTTGCTATGATTTTCATGATTTCGTTATCTCCTGTTTCTTTTTATAATTTGCTTTTCTGTCTGCGGTTTCTGACACAATGCAGAATGGCGTATCCGGCAAGATATCCGACTGTATTCAGAATCAGATCATCTATATCGGACACCCGGTCAAAAAACGGAAGCTGTAATAGTTCAATCCCCAGCGATGTACCGATTCCTGCGGCGATGATTTTGCCCGGCGTATCCAATCTGCGGAATACGATGGGAAACACAATGCCGTACGGTAAAAACAACACGGAATTGCCAATGACGTTCAATAAAATTTCCCGCACGGTCGGATAGTCAAACAGATAGACAAACGGCAAGACATTGATGCGCGGCGGAACCATCCGTCCCGGATCAAATACCAACGGCTGAATCTGTCCATCAACACGGGAAAACGGGAAAAACGTCAGTCGCAGGACAACGACGGTACAGAGATACACCCACAAAAGCTGCAGCTCTCTTTTCCAGTCGATCCGTCCTTGTCTGCACCAGAAGAAAATCCGAACCACCAACCAGATACCGCTGAAGACCGCCAGAAGAGCAGGGAATGTGATTTCCGTCATACCGTCAGTTCCCCTTTTTTCAGTTCATAATCTACCGAGGACTGCGGCACTCCGAGCTGATTGTTCCACGCATTCCGTCGGATACGGACGCATCGGAAGCCGAGAGATTCATAGACATACTGTGCGCGTGTATTCTCAAGGTTCGTATCCAGCACGATTTTCTCGTATCCCGCATCAAACAGCGCGCCGATAAACATCCGCAAAATCTTTCTGCCCAATCCGCGATTCTGCATCGACGCATCACAGATTTTGATTCCGATTTCACAGACGCCCACATCGACCTCGCGGTAATTCATTTCACCGATGGCGGTCCCCGCATATAAAATCATGTGACGATGATTGCCGTCACCCGAATGAAGTTTTTGTAGGATGTTCTCTCTGGTTGTACCGAGTCCTAACGGAAATCCGGCATGCGCCATTACCGTACCGTCGTTCCACCAAAGACAAAGCTGCGCGGCATCATCATCTTCGGCATCGCGGATTCGGATATCCTCGTGTTCAATCAGCATGAAGATTCCTCCTTGTCATCTGACGGTTGGTAGTTTTCGAGAATCGACAGAATATCCTGTCGGTATACATTGCCGCCGAGCACGTCGCCCGCAGGATCAAAGGACACACAGCGCACATCGGCAGGATCTTCGATATACGGATTTTCGGGGTGACTGTCGACAAAATAGTCCGCAAGATATTTCAGCGCATTGCCTGCGGGGAAAATGACATTTCCGCCGCCGATGGGGATATGCATATCCGAAAAGCTGTCGAGAATGGCGCGTGTTTCTGCGTTGTAGGGGTTGTTGTCTTCCGTGCTGACAAGCCATGCCGGCTGCAGCCGAAGCGGGATTTTCTGTTTTTGCACTTCCTCGGCAAATGCACGAACAATGTACAGCGGAATAGTTTTCTGATGAAACGCATCGACCGATAAAAGGATGTCATTGACACCGCTGTCGGCAAGTGCTTTTACGGTATCATGGATACGTGCAAGGTCTTTGGTAAAGAATCCGTTTGTGATGATCTGCCGTCTTGGGACACCACATTCCGTTGCGGCGGCGTGGATGGCGCAGACTGCATGGGGATATAACAACGGTTCTCCGCCGAAGGTCATCACGGTCTGAATGGGATATATACCGGCGATTTTCCGTACTGCATCGGCGGCAATGTCGGCATCGATATGTTCCCCGCAGTCAGAATGATCACCCTCGGAGCAATGGATACACCGTCCGGTACAAGCGTAGGTGATGACAAATTCGATCTTCTGCAGATTGGTCAGATAGGAATTCTGCACGGTTTGTTTCCTCCGTTTCTGTTTTCGTTTATGATGTTCTCATTATATCACATCTTACGCGATTGTGCAAGAATTGTCGGTCAAAAAATAATTCCTGTATCCGTACTGTCTCGGAATTTACGAAATCCACTTGAAAATCCCCGCTTTTTGCGGTATAATAATAAATGATTCATTCTGCACGGAGGGAACGTATCATGACAGACGCAATGCTTGAAAAACTATGGAATATAAATCTTGCGAACACAGAAATTCTCGATGTTTCCCATGAGGAGGACGAATTTTGGGATATCACCGATGTCCCTGCCTTCACCCGAGTCCATTGGAAGAATTCCTTCGGTGCGGATTCGATCATTCTGTCTGAAATCTGGATTCCCGATGACTGGAACGGTCGGTTTGTTGTATGCGGCAGCGGCGGTATGGCGGGTGCACTTTCCCGTCCTCTGCTTGCCGTATATGCAAGACAGGGATACGCCGTCGCCCATACCAACATGGGTACCGGTAACGGCAGACCACGCGGTATAGGCAATCCCGACGTATGGAACGACTTTGGCTGGAGATCGACGCACATGATGGCAGTTGTCGGTAAAGCACTGATCGCTGAATGCTGCGGAAAAGTACCCGATTACTCCTATTTTCTCGGCGCGTCCACCGGCGGCAATCAGGCAATGCAGATGGTACAGCGTTTCCCCGACGATTATGACGGCGTTTTGGCAGGTGTTCCTGCGCACAATCGTGCATTTCTGCACATTTACATGGTCTGGATGCATAACCATCTGACCACACGTGACGGCAGAGCATTGTTTGCCGATGAAGAAATTCCGCCGATCACCGCAGCGGCTGAAGCATTTTTTGCAGAATACGGCTTCGGTGAAACAAGTGATACCTTTGTCGCGTATCCGTATATCGGGGAGGACACCGTGGACAGATTCCTTTCGTATCTGCACGAGCGGGAACCGTCCTACACCGAGGAACAGCTTGCCGCGCTGCGAGCAGTATACGAAGGTCCGCGCGATCCCGTTACCGGACGGCAGATCTACAACGGTATGCCGATCGGATCGGAGATCTATGGCGGCGGTATCCACGATTCCCAACAGTCCGAGCCGCCGTTCTTTGATCCGTTTCTCTGGGTCTTCGGCGCGGATTTTTGCAGTCATGACTTTGATTTCCACCGTGACACCGAGATCTTCGGCGATGCCATCTCGCCTGTCATGAGCGCAAACAATCCCGATCTTTCGCCGTTTTTTTCTCATGGCGGCAAACTGCTCAGCTATTCTGCCGCATCCGACCCGTGTGTGCCGTTCCCTGATGCGATGCGGTACTGTGAGCGCGTCTGGGAGAAATGCGGCGGCTATGATGCTGTTTCCCAATGTTATCGCTGGTTCCTTGTTCCCGGTATGGATCACAACTTCGGCGGACATGGCCTCAATGCGCTGTGGGCCGATGAGGAACAGCATGATCTCTTTTGGGCACTCCGCCGCTGGACAGAAGACGGCGTTGCGCCCGACGCTCTGGTCGGTGCACACATCGACGGTGACAGAACGGAATTTACCCGCTGTCTTTACCCGTACGGCTCGGACCGGTTTCCAAAAACGGAACACGTTCTGACGTGTGACGAATACTATCTTGCGAAGTGAGGATTTTTCATATGGAACCCAAGGACTACATCGTTATCAAAATTGCCGGAGAATATGCGACTCTGCAGGAAATCGGCACAGAGGAGGAACTGTTCATCGCGCTGGCACTTCTGCCCGAGGGAACGGATCTGGGAACACGCCTGCATTATGAAATGTTCTCGTATGAAATTGCAGAGAACGCTTGAGAAAGTACCCTTTGGCTATTGACAAGCATGAAACCCTGTGATATAATGTAACACAATTCCACGAAAGGATTACGACGATGATAAATTTGAATCAGACGATGCATATGGCAGCGATGCACGGCATGGAACCCAAGCCTTGGGGACGGTCGGGCTTGTATTGTCATGTTCTGATTTCTCCGTAATCTTTTTCAAAGGATGAAGGAATAACCGGATCATATCAGTGCAAGTCGGATGAATGTTCGATTTGCACCGTTTTTTTATTGAATTGGAGGAATTTGTATGGAAACAAAACAATATTTGGAAAACTACTACGGGCAGTACGATGAAGACGGTCGTCTGCGCTCCAAACACGGCATGGTGGAATTTCTGACAACGATGAAATATCTCGAATGTTATCTGAAACCCGGGATGCGGATTCTGGAAATCGGCGCGGCAACAGGACGGTACAGCCATGCATTGGCGCAGAAGGGCTTTTCTGTTGATGCGGTGGAGCTGGTGGAGCACAACATTGAAATTTTCAAACAGAACACCCTTCCGGGAGAACCCGTGACAATCCGACAGGGCAATGCGATGGATCTGTCCGATTTTGCCGATGATACCTACGATATCACACTGCTGCTCGGTCCGATGTATCATCTTTTCACAAAAGAGGAGCAGATAAAAGCGCTGTCGGAGGCGATTCGCGTGACCAAGCGCGGCGGCATTGTCTTTGCGGCATACTGTATGGGGGATGCAAGTATTCTGTCCTACGGATTTGTGCGCGGTGAGATTTTCAATATCATCGAAAAATGTATGCTCAATACGGAAACCTTTGAAACTTTTTCCCATCCGTGGGATTTGTTTGAACTTTACAGAAAAGAAGACATTGAAGCACTCCGCAGTGCCTTTGATGTATCGCCGCTTCACTTCGTTGCGTCGGACGGATATACCAATCACATGAGAGCGGTGGTGGATTCCATGGATGACCGTACGTATGACATCTTTCTTCGCTATCATTTTGCAACCTGTGAGCGGCAGGACTTGATCGGTTATTCCAATCACACGCTCGATATTTTCCGAAAGAACTGACCCCCGGCGGAATTTCCCCTTGATTTTATGGCGGATTTATGGTATACTATTTGTATGATTATGCAAAAATGTGAGGGAAACCATGAAACTGTCTGAATTATTCCAAAGTGAAACATTGCATTTGTCTTTTGAAGTGTTTCCGCCGAAAACCGATACGGCATTTGCATCCGTGAAAGCTGCCGTGGAGGAGATTGCCGAGCTTCACCCATCGTTCATGAGCGTGACTTACGGTGCCGGCGGCGGAACCAGCCAATATACACTGGATATTGCCAAAAATATAAAAGAACAGCACGGTGTTCCGACGCTGGCACATCTGACCTGTGTATCGTCCACCAAAGAAACCGTCCGCGAAAAGATTGCGCAGATCAAAGATGCCGGCATTGAAAATGTCATGGCACTGCGCGGGGATCTGACGCCCGAAATGGAAGGGCAGGACCGATCCGGATGGGCATACCGTCACGCGGTGGATCTGATCCGTGATATCCGTGAATCGGGTGCGGATTTCTGCATTGGCGGCGCTTGCTATCCCGAGGTACATCCGGAAAGTCAGAGTCAGGCGGAGGATATCCGATATCTCAAAGAAAAGGTCGATGCCGGCTGTGATTTTCTGACAACGCAGATGTTCTTTGACAACAATTTGCTGTATAATTTCCTTTATAAGATCCGCGAGGCGGGCATCACCGTTCCCGTCATTCCGGGCATCATGCCGATCACCAATGCCAATCAGGTTGCGCGCGCAATCAAGCTGTCCGGCTCCTTTATGCCGCGCCGTTTTGCTTCGCTGGTCGACAAGTTCGGCTCCGATCCCGATGCGATGAAGCAGGCGGGCATTGCCTATGCGACCGATCAGATCATCGACCTGTTTGCAAACGGCATCAAAAATGTCCACGTTTACTCGATGAACAAGCCCGATGTCGCGGCAAAGATTCAGGACAATCTTTCCGCGATTATCGGCAAAGGAGCAAAATCATGACTGTTCTTGAATACATCAAGCAAAAGCCCCTGATCCTTGACGGCGGTATGGGTACACTTCTGCAGGCAAAGGGATTGAAACCGGGTGAGCTGCCCGAGCTTTGGAATCTTACCCATCCCGAGGAGATCATTGCCATCCAGAAAACATACTATGACAGCGGAAGCAATGTCGTCAACACCAATACCTTCGGCGCAAACCCGCTGAAATTTGATCGGGAAACGCTGACCGAGATCGTGCATGCTGCCATTGACTGTGCGCGTGCGGCTCGGGATGCGTCGGATACCCCGCACGAAAAATTCATTGCACTTGACATCGGTCCGAGCGGAAAGATGCTCGCACCCCTTGGTGATCTTGACTTTGAGGACGCAGTGAAGTGCTTCTCCGAGGTGATTCGCATCGGTGCGGAATACGGCGTTGATCTTGTCTTCATTGAGACGATGAATGACAGCTATGAAACGAAAGCCGCGCTGCTTGCGGCAAAAGAAACGTGCGATCTGCCCGTGTTTGTCTCCAACGCATACGGTGCTGACGGCAAGCTGATGACGGGTGCATCTCCCGAGGCGATGGTCGCAATGCTTGAGGGTATGGGCGCGGATGCCATCGGTGTCAACTGTTCGCTCGGTCCAAAGGC
>JAFYTT010000398.1 GCA_017558715.1 Clostridia bacterium
AAACGAAAATCGTATCCGCACAGACCGAACCGATGCTGCGCGGCTGGTACAACGGACGCAATGATCAGAATCTGCACCCGGCGACAACGGTGTCACGCTGTGCAAACGGTGTGAATGATTGTCATTTCACGACATTGCTGTTCCCGATGCGGGCTGGGGATGTGATGCCCGAGGTCACCGTTTCCGATGATGGAGGAGTGCGGGTTGTGTTTGAAGGAAATGCCTATACCGTTGATCTGAATGCGCTTGATAAATAAGGAGAAGAGCCATGCTTGATAGAACTTATGATGTGGTTGTTGTCGGTGCAGGTCCTGCCGGAATCTGTGCGGCGGTAGAAGCGGCACGGTCGGGCGCGAAAACTGCCCTGATCGAGCGTTACGGCTGTATCGGCGGCAATCTGACGCAAGGCTATGTCGGTCCGCTGCTCGGCGGTACGTGTGCAGGAACGATGTCCGAGGAAATCGCGCGTCTGGTTTGTCCTGTACCGCACGCCGTTCCCGATTTCGAATGGGCAAAGACCGCGCTGACGGAAATGGTCGCCGACGCCGGTGTCGATGTTTATCTGCAGGAAGCGGTCATCGCAGTCGAGCGTGACGGGGATAGGATTCGTTCCGTGACAGCCGACGGCAAGTGCGGCGCGATTCGTTTTACCGCAAATGTCTTTATCGATGCGACGGGCGACGGAGATGTTGCCTATCTTGCCGGATGTCCGTATGACATGGGACGCGACAGCGATAAGCTTTGTCAGCCGGTGTCGTTCATGTTCATTATCCAGGGCGTTGACGAACATCAGCCGCTGTTGTGCGAGCATGAGGAACATCACACCGACCTTGGCGACGGACGGGAATATCTCGATCTCTGCCACAAGGCTTGTGCTTCGGGCGAACTTCCGAAGAACGTCAACATTGTGCGCCTTTATAAAACGGCATATCCCGATGAACGTATGGTCAATGCTTCGCAGGAAAATTACATCAATCCGCTCGATCCCACCGATCTGTTTCGTGCGGAAGTTTCTCTGCGCCGTCAGACCGCACAGATCGTGGATTTCCTGAAAAACAACATTCCCGGCTTTGCCAATATCCGCGTCAAGGGCTCGTCGACCACGCTCGGCGTGCGTGAGACCAGACGTATTCTCGGTGACTATGTCATCACGGTTGAGGATGTCGCGGCAGGACGGCTGTTTGATGATGCGGTCGTGCATCATGCAGGCTTCTGCGTGGATATCCATAATCCCGACGGACCCGGCCAGTCGGAGTTCGTGGACAAGCGTCCGACAATTGCGGGTGCGCATGATATCCCGTTCCGTTCGATGACACCGATCGGCGTGAACAACCTGATCACCGCGGGACGGTGTATTTCGGGAACACACGAAGCAATGGCATCTTACCGTGTTATGAACATCTGCTTTGCGATGGGACAGGCGGCGGGGGCTGCTGCGGCGATCATGACAAGGGACGGCATTGCATCGACCAGAGCGCTTGATGTCAATGTCATCCGCGATCATCTGAAAATGCGCGGCGTGAAGCTGGATGCGTGACTGAAGAAAACTTCAATGGTGAAGCCATTGTATCATATCAATTTCGAAGAAATTGCATATCATCGATGCTTTGCACCGTATATCATCAAACCGCAGGAATCCATGCTGACGCAGGATGAGATACAAACAGGCAGACCGAAGTCTGCCTGTTTGATGATATACACGCTGGTGTGTGATGAGATACCAAACCTGCGGTTTGGATAAAAAAAGAACGAGGCTGCTGCTTCGTTCTTTTTTGGTGGAGCCGACGATGTTAAAGACGAACTATTTATCTCTTTGAGAGAAACTTTCTTTGAGGTGTTTTTGTAGTTAAATGTAATGATGAAGTGGTCATCGTACAGATATATTGAGTTTACAAAGCTATCAATCAGCTTTTGTCTGTCAGATTGTACCGACATATCAAGCTTACGGTAGTTATAGAGTGCGAATAAAAGCTGTTCTTTCGGTACGATTGGATTGCGTATCTGATATTGAATAATATCTGTTTCGATGGCCTTTTTCTGTGCTTCCAGATCGTCAAGAAGCTTTTTCGTTGTTGCTGAGAAGATGCCTTGTGCCATTGCTTCTGCGAGATTGTTGAGTTTCTTTTCCACTTCCTCAAGTTGCGTTTTCAGCAGTATGGACTCGGCGCTTTCAAGATCTTGAAAACGATAGACGCGTTCTGCAAGTTCTTCAATGACAGAATCATCTGTAATTAGCTCAAGAATGGTATCAATCACGAGATTTTCGAGCCATTCCTTACGGACGGTTTTCTTATCGCACTTCTTTTTCTTTGCCTGATTACATTTGTAATAGCGGT
>JAFYTT010000399.1 GCA_017558715.1 Clostridia bacterium
GACGGCAAAGCCAGCCCGCGCAGCTGATCCAGTTGGAGATCACCGAGACGGGAACGCTCAGGCCTGCCGAGTCAGGCGTGGTATATGCAGAGATCCAGATACCGCGCATACCAAAAATCTTGTTTGCACATTCCCGGAAGATCGGCATTTTAGAGGTATAGTAACGAATCAAAGCGGGAACGGCATAGGCAAGACCGCCTGTCATCGTGTGCCAGTAGGTCATCTCGACATTCTCGTTTGCAACATACTGGCTCCATCCAAGATCGGGGCCACCGTGCCACAGACCGTAGAGCGGTACGGGATTGCCATCCTTCGATGCTGCGGAGATAAACAGGTAACGTCCGAAACGCCACATCCGTTCCAACAGTGCCGCCGATGCCTCTGTGTCATACGCATCGGACAGCATCTCTTCGTTAGAATCACCGTGGGCGCTGTCTTCGGAAAATTCCACCGATACCGCATCATAAAGTGCTGAGTGAAGAGCAGTATGTTTTGCAAGAAGTGATTCGTAGGTTTCAGCGATAAAGGGTGTGAGATCCGTCTTCGAGCCATGGGACGATACACGCACGAGAATCAGATAATTCTGTCCTGTGACTGTCAGCGCATTGCCGTCAACAACAGAGGTGAAGGTACCCGTGAACAGAACGCTGACCGCGGTCACACCGTCTGACGATACGCGCGTGAATCCGTTTGGTGTTGTAACAGTCTCTGCCGTTTCGCCGAACAGTCGGTAATCGTAGACCGCAGTAAACGGCTTGTCCGCGGTCATACGGATCACGGTAATGTCGCTGTCACGGCTGACAAATCCTTCACGGCGATAGGTGCCCTCGTCCGTTTCAAAGGTGACAAACGCTTCCCCGGTCCGCATATTGATGCCGCGGCGATAACGACGGAACATGGACTCGGGCGTAAACGTGATGTCGAGCCAACCGTGCGGATAGGGTGTTTCGGGTGCGGCACCATAACCCTTTTCACGCAGAGCATGCATGATGCAGTCGCGGTTGGCGGCAAGATAGTCTCCCGCATCAATGTCCTCCCGCATTTTTCGGAAGGTGTCGGAAACATCCGGAATCGCTCCGCCGTTTCCGGCACCGCGCCACAGATCATGGCGATTGAACTGAATGTGCTCCTCGGCTATGGCACCGGGAATCAGTACCCCGGTCAGACCGTTTCCGAGCGGTAGTGCTTCCCGCCACAGTTCTTTGTAACAGGATGCCGGTTTTTTCAAGGTGTAAATATGTCTGTTCATTGTATGCCCCCTCATCGGTGAGATGTCGGACGATCGCCGATCCCGGATCCGTCCCGCGAATATTCTTGTGTGTATTATAACATAAAAGCAAAAAAGATACAAGAGATTTTTATGGAGAGTATGAGAGTTTTATGAGGTAATGATGGAAAACAAAAAGCTGATATGACATACAAATTGACTTCATTGAAGAATTCTGTGTTTTTCTCAAACTGACCTATCATTAAAATAACATCGAACCGTTCCATCCCTTTCGGAAAAGAACGGTTCGCCTTTTTGTATAGAGGTCAAATACGGCAGACACTTTTTTGAAAAAACCACCAAATTACAACCGTCAAGCACATAAGGAACTGCTGAAATCGCCGTTATGCATCCGGCACGGTAACAGCGGCATTTATACAATGTCGTCAATCCATGCAAACAGCTCCGGCAGATCATAATCACCGCTGTGCGGAATTCCCCACGGCAGACAAAAATCCACCGATTTACCAACACTTCTCAGACATTCTGCCAAAAGAACGGGAATTGCAAAAGAGGTATCCCGATCTGCGGCACCGTGACGGATTCTCCAGTGCTGTGCGCAGCCTTCATGACCGATGAAATTCATCGCGTTCATCAGAGCGATCGGCTCACGCGGAGCACATGATGCGCCGTGCAGGCTATGTTCATGACCAAATTGCGTGAAATGACGTACCGACTCCGTCTCCGAGCCGAAAAGATCGTTTTCATAAGTCTGCATGTCCGGGTCATCAAACGCGCAGGGCGGCTTCATACGTGTGATATAGGTACAGTATTGTTTGAAATCGACCGTTCCACTTGTCAGCGATACACCGGATTCTATGGGAATTTCTGCCCCTGACTGCGCGGCAAGTTCCGCAGAATCTAAAATCAGTTGCTTGATATATTCCGTAAAGCTTCCGTTTCCGTCCCCGTCCATGGTCAGCCCGCGAGGTGCGGTACGGTTGATGTATTCCGGAAAAGACGCGCGAAGCGGTGCGGACAACGCCATTCGTTCTTTGGAAATCGGATATACAACGGGTGTGACCTTCCAATGATCGATTTGCCGTTCCCAATGTTCCGTGTGCAGCTCGGATAGATGACCGTACTGCCACTCGTACGCGGCATCGGCATGTTCAAGATTGGTGATGGGACAATAGCAGGATGCCGCATAAATGCGGTCGCTTTCCTCTGTCGCACCGATTTGCACAAGATACGGTTTGTATAACGGCGAATCACCGGATGCTGCCAGCAGGGCGGACAGCGCACCTCCGGCACTGGTACCATTTGCGATGATTTTCTCCGCATCACCGCAGATCTTATCGGCAATGGAACGGATGAAGCGTACAGCGGCTTTCAGGTCAACAATGGCCGCAGGGGCTTTTCCGACATTCCGTCCGTCTGCCTGCGTATTTTTCCCCGTGCTCCCGCAGAGATGACCACATAACCGTGCGCAAGGGCGGCTGCTTCTGTGTTGAACCGTCCGTTGGGATGAAGCGACGGACAGCACGGATACGCCTCCATATATCCGCCGATGGCATTTGGAAAAAAGATCGGTGCTGTATGGGCAGAAAAGCCATGGATGACACCGTCATGAAAATAAATCTCCGGGACAAAGATATGGAGAATCTGAATGTCGGGCGCTGTGGGACGATCTGTATAGGGAATGTTGTACCATGCACGGAAATTGAGTTCTCCGTCGATTCCCGAGAGGGATTCCGTTCTGTATGCATTGGGATCAAACTGCGGCATGCAATTCCTCCTGTTTTCCTAACCAAACATACCCGATTGGCTGGATCGTAATCAGATAGATTCAATCAGGTCTTTCAGTTTTTCTGCAAGCAGTGCATGACCTTCATCGTTCAGATGAAGACCGTCTGTCGTGTACTGTTCAAAATGCGCGGGAATATGCGGGTCGATGCCGAGATCGTTGTAAAGATCAAGTACCTTGACGTCAAACTGCACTGCGGTTTCCGAAATCACATCGGCATAAGCTTTCAGCGGTTTTCCCGGGACGCGCTTGGCCGCATGAACCGAGGGGAACAAATCATCCACTTCATGACGCAGCAGACAACGGGCAGGCGTCATGAATATAATGGGTCTACCCTCATAGGTTTCACGAAGGTAGTTCATCAGATAATACACACCGCCGCAGAAGGTTGCGGGCGTCGTGTCACCAATCTCACCAAACGGAGCATCTCCGTGAATATAGTCATTGACACCGCCGTAAACGATGACCATATCGGCATTCGTGTCCATATCGTAAGCACGACCGCAGAAGCAAAGGTCGTACCACGGTTTTGCACTCGGGAATGTCTGATGTGCCAGACGGCTGCCGTTGATACTGTAATTGTTCACCTTTGCAAGCCCAAGCATTTTTGCGATACGGTTATCATAACGGCAGTTCGGAATATCGGAAACGCCGACACCGAAGGTGATGCTGTCACCCAAAAAATTAACTACAAATCCTTTTACATTCATGAAAAAACCTCCTGAATTGTATATAACATTATGATATCATAAAATCCGTGCAAATTCAAGTATGGAATTTACATATTCAGGGATATTTACGTGAAAAAAGATTGATATTTTCAAATGATTATGGTATAATGAGACAAATAAACCACTGGGGGTGTTGATTTGAAACGATTGAAACAGCTTTTTGCAGTGCTGATGTGTACAGTTCTCCTGACGGCTTGCAGCGAGTCCGAGGCTGTGCCGGAAACACAGAAACCTTCGACGCCTGCGTTTGTCAGCATTACAAGTGCGGGTGTCAGTGATTATTATGTGATCCGAAGCGATGACACGGATATCCGGGCAGAGGTCGATGCGGCAGTTGCCATCCGTCGGGCAATCATTGACGCAACAGGCGCGGAAATCGGTATTTCCACCGACTGGGAAAAGAATCCCGTTTATGACCACGAAATCATCGTCGGTAAGACCCTGCGAGACGGATTGGAGATTGACACTGCGGCGCTGGGTGAAACCGGTTATATCATCAAGGAAGTTGACGGCGACATCTACATCTGCGGCGGTGCGTCTGCAGGAATCCGCCTGGCAACGGACTATTTTGTGGATGAATTTGTCAAAAACGGAAGCGATGTTGTCATTCCGGTCGGATATGAGCGTGTCGTGTATCACGTGTTTGATATTCCGGCACTTTATGTGGATATGAATCAGGTGACAAAGGATTGGAAGATTGTCATCCCCGAAAATGCATATCCGAGAGTCAAGGAATCGGCAGAACAGCTGCAATCGACGATTGCAAGCAAATGCGGCTTTCTGCTTGATATCGTTCCGGGCGATGAGGATGTTCCGAACGCGTTTGTCCTGTCGGATATCAAGCCCGAAATGAACGGTGTTCACACCATGCATGTGGACGGAACTGCCTTCATCTTCCGAAGCTCTGCCGGTACCGGTGTCGCAGGCTGTGTACAGCGGTTTGTGGAGCTGTATCTCTCGCGCGGGGTTCGCGGCAAATTCAACTTCCCCGGGGATTACGAATATCTGGATCTGGGGGACCTTATGATGGTTACATACCCCGACACGAAATGATTGTGATTGGAGAGTTGTTATGCGAAAGTTATCATTATTTCTTGCGATCCTCATGATCCTGTCCGCGTTCGTTGCCTGCAGTGGTGAGACGGCTGTGACAGCGAATGTTCCCGCAAAGGATCTTCTGTCGGCGGCACTGGAATGTTATTCTGCGGATATGACAAAGGATCCGGGCATCTTTTATTCCGATGCAGAAGAAGGCAGTACCAATGCGCTTGATTATGGTACTATGGGGTTTTATTTCTACGGCGAATATGACTATGAAATCACACAGCTGCAGTATGTAGAGGAGTATGCACTTGCCATGCCTTCCGGGCTTTATGCCTTTGAAATCGACATCATGAAAGCAAAAACCGCACAGGATGTCAGTCATGTCAAGGAACTGCTTCAGGCGCGTTTCGATGTACGCGAGGCGATGCGCGATGAAATGATTGCCTATGAGCCGGATCAGGTAAGTGTGCTCGATTCCGGTGAAATTCTTGTCATGGGTCAGTATGTCATCCTCATAGCGGCAGGCGACAATGCACCTGCAAAGACCGCTATCACAGCCCTGCTCGGTGCTGATGCGGCAGAAACGGAAGATATTGCCGACACGAGCGCAGAAATCATCCGGGAAGTCATCGACGATGAGATCGTCCATATTTCCTCCAGTGTAAACAGCGCTTTGGTCGACGGTATTCAGAATATGGTATCCTCCTCGGATCCGACGCTGGAAAAAAGCGCACTTCCCACAATGACGGTCAGCACGCACGGCGGTGACGATCTTGTCATTTTCGGCGGCAAGTGTACGGTCGGGGCAAAGATTCACGTCCGCGGTCATCTGCACGAAGATCAGGTTTTCGGAACGGATGACGACAACTGGTTTGTTGAGGTGCAGATTCCCGCCGGAGTAAGCACGCTGACAATCACACAGGAGGAGCCGGGCAAGGCGGAATCCGATCCCATCGTTGTTACCACCCAGCCAAACTACGCCCTCGATTTTGAGCGCTATGGTGCATACCGCTCGGCACTCGGTGACAACATGCAGGGTCACTACTACGGACAGTTCGACGACTGGATGGGTACCAACATTCTGACAGAGAAGCAGGTCGATGGGCTGACCTCGCGTCTGAAGACCCGTGTGGAGTTCCTTGCGGAAAATGACTGTGAGCTGATTTATCTCATCGTCCCCAATCCGATCGCCATTTATCCCGAAACGGCACCGATCCGTTATCCCAAATCCACAGAGGATACATCAAGAACCGAGCAGTTCTATGCCGCAGCCGAGGCTGCAGGCGCAACAGTCATCAAGCTTGAGGAACTGATGTGGGAGCACCGTGAGAATGAATTCAAGATCTATAACAAGCTCGACTCTCATTGGACGTCTTACGGTGCATATATTGCATACGACGCGCTGATGGATCATATCTCCCCCGATTGGCCGCAGCTTGATCCCGTTGTTCCCGGGGAAGATGTAGAATTCTACAATGAGGTGGTCAACGGCGGCGATATCGTCACTGCGTACGATCTCCCGTGTGAGCTCATTCAGGAAAATGCAACCTTCGTAAAATGGCTGGTCGAGACGGTGGATAGTCCGTACACCTACTACGAAGGCACGAATCGTCCGTATTATCCACCCATCACCGATCAGAAGACCGTCAAAAACAAGCTCGCGGGCGACAAGGATCTGCCTACCGCCATGGTCATTCGCGACAGTTTTTCGACCCATATGTATCCGTTCTTTAACCAGTCCTTTGGTAAAGTTTACTGGCAGACGCTGTGGGATTACAATTTCGATGAGAAATGGATTAAACAGTGCAAGCCCGACTACTATATCGTGCTCATCACCGAGCGCAATATTGACAGTATTTCTTAACTATCTTTTGTGTTAATACACATAAATGTTCAATTGCCTCATAACGAAAACATGAGGAATAGATATAAACAATAATAATCATAAACGCGTTTTCAGCGGTTCACAAAACAAATAACAAACAGAAAAGATTCAATCCCCACTATTCTCGGTTTGAGTATAGTGAGGATTGTTATTTTTCAGGATAAATCGGTTTTATCAAATAGAGGCTGCCCATGTAACGGAACGTGCAGACACAGAAGATTATTTCACCGTTGCAGTCTCTGTCAGTCCATACGCAATCCGATGCCCGGTAAACCGATTTGCGGCACTGCCTGTAACCTTCAGCATGATGCTGTTTTCACCCTGTTTTACGTAATCGGAAATTCGGAACTGATGCGGATTCCAAAGACTGACATCCACAAAGCAGTCGTTGACAAAACATTCCACCATTTCCTCGGCATGAACCTGCAGCCATAGTGCATCCTGTTCGGATTCGTCCACGGTGAATACCCCAAAATAGGTCTTGACAAAGGTTGTTTCATCATCGGAAACAAGGGAAAAATCGACAGAAACGTATTTGCGCTCCTGTTTGGTCGGTGCCGGAAAATCCCCATTGTCGTCGAAGAGGAACAAGATGCTTTCCCGTGCTTTCAGGCAGAGCGTGAAGCAGGTTTTTCCATTGCAAACGGTGCTCTCCTCGCGCCAATATTCGCCGCGCCAGAGATCATAGGCAATCAGCGTCGTCTCCCCGTCAATCGATGCCGCAGTACAGATTGTGCTGTCGCCCTCATTTGTGAGGAACATCATACGGACACCCGATTTTTTCAAGCGGGTCACACGGAGATCGGGACACGGACGGTCGGTATACAGATCGCGGTACGGCAGGTCTCCGACGCCGTTGATCCGCGGGACATCGGAAATACACGCACGATCGTCACAAAATACATATTGGTAGGTATTATCCCGAACCGTCAGCATATTGCCCTGCACCATGCTTTGGTCAAAATCTCCGTAGGGAAGATAATTGAATTCCACCTGATTCTGATAAAACGCTCTGACACGTTCAATGCGGAGATCACGGTTTTCACACAGGACACAGACGCGCGCCTCGTTGACGGAATCCGTCATGAGATAGCAAATCCGCTTCATGTAGTCCACAATCTTTCCGTAATGCTCCCACCAGATGTTGTTCGGACCGACATCCGGCGGACGCTCGTCACGGCGCGTTCCCGCAACGCTGTAGAAAAATGCATGCGGAATGAACAGATTGACACCGCGTACACCAAGGTAGTCAAGATACCACTTCATATCGGAGCCGGTAAAATACCACGGAATGTTGTCGCGGACACAAACGCCGAAGCACTCATTGGAATTGCGGCGCCTTCCACTGATTCTTGCCGCATCGGAGGAGCATTTGCCCTGTCCGCTCTCAGGCGTTCCGAGCGGATCACCCTCAGGCGCGATCCACCGCCACACGATGTCCTGTCCGGGGATGTCGAAGAACCGTTCACATTCGATGTCGTCACCTCTGTGCGGATGCCCCATCAGCGCAATGCCGTGCTCCTGACAGAAGCGATGCAGTGATGCATAGTAGATATCCAGCTCGCGGTCAAAGATCATTTTGCGGTACAGCACGGTGCTGTCGTTCTCTTCCCCGCAAAACAGTCCCGCCAGCTCCGCAAGAGTACCTCCGGCACGCACAAAATCGTCCTCAAAGCCCCATGTCCACGGCTGACAGTCCCGTTTTGCACATCTGCCGAGCACGGACGGCTCATCCGTGAAAAAGCCGATGACGGTACTGCCGAAGTAATCTCCGACGACCTCGTAATACCGCTCATGTGTCAGACGGATAAAGGTATCGACCGCTTCCTGCGACAGAAGATCAGCCGCCGGCGGCGCGTTTTCCTCTCCGTCATCCTCACCGAAGTGAATCCCGCGGATGGTGCCGCCGCTGTCGACCTGAACGATGTACTTCCCATTGTTCAGATTGGCAATCAGGTGTCCCTCGCTTGGATTGTCCGTCAGAATGATCGCCTGCGATGCATATTTCGGGTTTTCTCTGACGACCATGCCGTGTGCACTGCCGGAGGGATACATCGCCTCATCGTAAAGCACGATCACCATGCCGAGATTTGCCGCGGTTTCCACAGCAACTCTGATGAAATGCATAAACACATCCGATAAATACGGAATCGATGCGGGAATACCGATTCTCGGATGCAGCACGACACCGTACACGCCCTTGTCGTGAAAATCCGTCAGTTGTCTGACAATTTCGTCATCCGTCAGCGTGTCGTTGAGAAACCAAAACGGAATCGGTCCAAATTCCCTGCCGGGAGCGGTGATCTTATCTATCATCGACTGTATCATCGTACATATCCGCCTTTCTGTATGCGTCAATAGAAGAGTATGGGTTCAGTCGGCTTCCCCGGACGGCGGTATGATTTCAGCTTCGCATCCGATCGGATGACCCATCACAGGATATCCGCTTTCATCAAAATCCACGCGCTGGATATGCAGATAACGCGGTGTCGGAACCAGCTTTTCGGTGTATTCCTTGACACCGTGATAGGCACACCATAGTTCCGTTCCGTCGGGAGATGTAAAGAACGATGCATGACCCGGCGCATAAACACCGTTTCCGTAGGTCAGCAGCGGCTTGTCGTGCTTTTTCCATGAGGATGCTTCGCACAGGTCGCCGCCGACATACTCGATTACACCGAGACAGTAATGCGCCGTGAACGCACCGTTGCCGGAATAAATGATGAACAGACGCTCCCCGTGACGGACAAAGAAGGCACCTTCATTGATCGCCGCAGTACCGACATACGGCTCCTTCAGTTCCCAATCAAATTCAGCTTTGGCAATGACTGCCGCTTTTTCACCGAACGTATACGGATTGACCATCTCGCGGATTTCCAAAAGCTGCTGTCCGTCGACCTTGGAATAACAGATATACTGCTTGCCGTCCGTGTGCGTCAGAACGGTCGGGTCGATGGCGTACAGATCGGGGGCGGGCTTGGTCTTGAAGTGCCAATCGCCAAACGGATCCTCTGTCTCGGATTCCACGATGAACAGACGCTTGGGCCACTCCTTCGGATCGTATGTACCGCTGGTGTAAATATACCATTTCCCATTGGTACCGCGGTGCATTTCGGGTGCCCAGATCATACCCCAAATGCCGTCTTTGGGACCGTCGGGTGTATAGATCACCTTGGAATCCCCATCGGAAAGGATCGTTCCCGCATGACGGCTGCGGAAGATTTCCAGACAGGAGCCGCGTGTAAACAAACAGTAGTAATAACCGGTATTGGCATCATACGTCATAAAAGGATCGGGCGAATCAAACGCCGCCAGTGGATTATGAAAGGCTTTCATGGTTTTCTCTCTCTTTCTTGATTTTTTATGAAATGAACGTATCACCAGTCTTTTCCGTAATAACGGTCGAGAACCTCCGATACCGTCTTTGCCCATACCATCAGATTCTGCGGACGGTAGCCGACCGTACTGATATCCTTGAGCGTAAAGTCTACGGGACAGCCGAATTTTTGTGCTGCTTCGACCGTTTCTGTGATCTCGCGGCGGATGACCTCGGGATCGGTCACAGACGCAACGTTGGCGGGATTGGGCTTGCGAGAAAGGACGTAATTGCCGCCGAGCACTTCCGCACTCTTCCATACATCTGCCCACGGACTGACACCAACCTTGCGCAGGTTTTTGTACTGCTTCAGAACGTCAATGCGGTCATGCAGCGGTTCGCAGCAGCCGTAGTAGGTATAGGCACAGCGTGCGGCAAGCGGCAGACTGTACTGCACATCAAATTCATCGTGCATGGCCGGGGAAACCGAGGAAAACATCTGCGCCATCGTGCGGAACCAGATGTGACGGCAGCCGAACACATCCCCGATCGGTTCACTGCCGTCAGGCAGCGTTACCTGTCCCGGCGTACAGTGCAGAGACATCAGACGCGGATCATATAGATTGTATGCTTCCATCTGATCCATTTCCGACTGCATACCGCGTGTAAACAATGCCATGATTTTATGCAGATATTCGGGATTGTCGTACATATCCATAAGAATCGGCTCTACACCGCGCAGCATGGCGATCCTGTCCCACGGCGGATAATAGATGCCGTGTCCGCGCAGAACAACGGGGATCGTATCACCGACGATCTCCTGTATATATGCCATATTTCTTGCATCGGTTTCCGGATGCGGCGTGATGATGGGATCGTGATACTGTTCCAGCACTGCTTCATCTTCAAACACATCATAATAACGGTGGGAAACAATATGGTTGTTCTTATCAATGGCAATGCGGTCTTCCTTGATATCAAAGCCGATCCCCGTATTGGAATAGGACTTGTGCACGACCCAACACGGCTCAATCAAGTTATCACATCTGAAATATTTTTCCCGATACAGTGCCACGCGCAGTCCGTATTCCATGCCGCGCAGACCAGCATCCTCACAGACACAGTCCAGCGCACCTTCAAAATTCATTTCATGCCATGGGATCTCATCAATCAGTACCGGCGGACGGACGAGCTTTAAGTCATTGGTATCACGAAAGCGCGCACGCATCCGCACATGTCGGTCGGACATCGCGATTTCCATGTACTGCTTTGCGAGTTCACGAATGACCGAAATCTCTTTCATTGTCGGCATAAGTATCTTCCTCCTTCGAGCAGTTTTCTGTTATCATCATTATATCATACTTCTTTTCATATGACAATATCCTTTTCGTGAGATTTCTGTCTTTTCGCCGTACTTTTGCAGTATCGTCTCCAAAGCGGAACCTGCCGACGGCACCTTGCAATGAATAAAAACGACATGACACTGTAAAAATATTGATTGTGATTGATCGATCAAAAGAGCATGTCGTATCCGGCAATCCCTTTTATTGCAGAACACACTTCGACTGCTGTAGGAGGGATTGTTATTTTTTTCATTAATTATATACGCAACGAATCTCTCTTTTGATATTGACAAAATCCGAAATCAATGGTAAAATAAATTGATATAATATGCATTCATCATTCAGATTCAGAATGTACAGAAAGGTAGAAATCAAATGTCTTTTTTCTTACACGGCGTTCATGTTCCACACAGAAAAAATACCGCCGATCAGTCTGCCGCACGTATTGCTCCCGTCACAACCGTTACCCTTCCGATGTCGATGCACATCGGTGCACCGGCCGTACCGACTGTCCGTGTCGGTGATACGGTAGGTGTCGGTACCAAGATTGCAGACGGTGTCGGAGCGGTTTCGTCCCCGATTCACGCAAGTGTATCCGGTAAAGTTACAAAAATCTCCGACATTCTCCTGTCTTCCGGCAATACCGTACCTGCGGTCACCATTGAATCGGACGGAGAAATGACCCCGGATGCCTCTCTTCAGGCTCCGGTTATCAACAGCCGCGAAGATCTGCTTGCTGCAATGAAGGACAGCGGTGTGGTCGGTCTCGGCGGTGCCGGATTCCCGACTTATGTCAAGTGGGGTGCCGATCCCGCACGCATGGAGGATCTGATCATCAACGGTGCGGAATGTGAACCGTATATCACCTCAGACTCTCTGACCATGATCGAACGTGCAGATGATATGGAATTTGCGCTCCGCACAATTTTGCAGTATTTCCCGATCAAGCGCGTGATCATCGGTATTGAAAGCAATAAGCCCGCCGCAATTGCCTCCATGAAGGAAATGGCAGCAAAGATCGAGGGAGCCGAGGTCTGTGTTCTGCCTCAGCTGTACCCGCAGGGCGGCGAAAAGGTTCTTGTATATCACACAACCAGAAAAGAAATTCCCGCAGGCAAGCTGCCGATCGATGTCGGCTGTGTCGTCTGTAACTGTACCACCATTGCCGCCATCGGTACCTATCTGAAAACAGGTATGCCGCTGGTTGAAAAGTGCATTACGGTAGACGGCGGCTGTGTCGCCAATCCCCAGAACCTGATTGTGCCGATCGGTACGTCGCTTGAAGACGTCTTTGCCTTCTGCGGCGGTCTGAAAATCGAACCGAGCAAGGTTCTTTACGGCGGTCCGATGATGGGTGTCACCGTTCCCGCACTGAATGTACCTGTCCTCAAAAACACCAACGCGGTCATCGCGCTGACAGAAAAGGAATCGCGACTGCCCAAAACCACTGCCTGCATCCGCTGCGGTGCCTGCACCAATGTCTGCCCGCTCGGTCTGGCACCTGCTCAGATCCTGCTTGCCTATAAGAAAAAGGATGCGGACATGCTGAATGCGCTGTCGGTAGAATCCTGTATGCTTTGCGGCTGCTGCAGCTTCAACTGTCCCGCAAATCGTCCGCTTGTTCAGACAAACTCCCTGTCCAAGCAGCTGCTGAAAGAAAAAAAGGCAAAGGAGACCTCTAAAAATGGAAAATAACCTTCATATTTCCGCTTCCCCGCACATCCACAGCGGAAGATCGACCACATCGATCATGCGCGACGTTTTGATTGCGCTTGCTCCCGCCGCCATTGCGGGAACAGTCATCTTCGGTCTGCGCTCGCTGCTTGTCATTGCGGTCTGCGTCGCATCCTGCGTCCTGCTGGAAGCACTCTATAATCGCATTACCAAAAAATATCAGACGATCGGCGATCTGAGCGCGGCGGTAACGGGACTTCTGCTTGCACTCAATCTGCCGTCGACCGTTCCCGTCTGGCAGTGCGTCATCGGCTGTATCTTTGCGATTCTCGTTGTCAAGTGCCTGTTCGGCGGCATCGGCTGTAATCTGGTCAATCCCGCCATCACCGCACGTGTCTTTATGCTCGTCTCCTTCGGCAGTATGGCTTCTCACGGTATGCCGACGATCGTTGATACCGTCGCCGGTGCAACGCCTCTTGAACAGATGGCAAACGGCGGTACGGTCGCTCTGACCGATCTGCTGCTCGGTATCCGCGGCGGTGCCATCGGCGAAACCTGCGGAATTGCTCTGCTGATCGGCTTTGCATATCTGCTGATCCGCCGTATCATTTCCTGGCACATTCCCGTGGTATATATCGGAAGCGTATTTCTGCTTTCTCTGCTTGCAGAA
>JAFYTT010000400.1 GCA_017558715.1 Clostridia bacterium
ATGTATATCAATGTTGCTTATATCGATGATGAAAACCCGAATGTGGAGGATCTTTCCGTCCCCGTAAAAATCAACAACTGCGGGTATTACCGTGTGCATACGGGTCCCGTTATCGAAACGCCTCATCCGGAAGGACGAAACGATTATCAGCTGTTGTATATCGCCGCCGGAAAAGGTTATTTCTATTTCAAGGGAAGCGAAACGCCGACGGTCGTGACCAAGGGGCATATGGTACTCTTCCGACCGAAGGAACCGCAGGTTTACAATTATTATGTCGAGGATAAAACCGAAGTTTACTGGGTTCATTTTACCGGATGGAAGATCGAGGAGTATCTTGACAGCTATGAACTGCCGAAGGAAGAAAACGTATTTTTCACCGGCGTATCCCCCGATTATCCGTGGATTTACAATCAGATCATCCGCGAGATGCAGCTTCAGCGCGCCAATTATGATGATATCATCAAGCTGTATCTGCATCATATTCTTCTGACAATCAACAGATATATCAAAGAAAGCCAACAAACCTCCAACGAAACGATCAATGACATTGAACGTGCTGTTCATTATTTCAATGATAATTATACCAAACCAATATCGATTGAACAATATGCAGAAGAACACCTGATGAGCGCGAACTGGTTTATTCATAGCTTCAAAAGTGTCATGAAGGTTCCGCCGATGCAATATATTACAAATTTGCGAATTGCAGCAGCAAAAGGGTATTTGGATAATTCCAATAAAACCATCAACGAAATTGCTGCTGCTGTGGGATACGATAATGCACTCTATTTCAGCAGAGTTTTCAAAAAACGGACGGGTATGAGCCCATCCGAATACAAGAATCGCGGCGAGAAATAAATCAAAAACGAAAAAACCTGTATTCACTGTAAGCACAGTCAGTACAGGTTTTTTGATAAGACAGATGAAGACCGATGATTTATTTATCGAATAATGCCCGTCGCTCGGTGGAATGGCGCATCATTGCACGCATACCGTCAATGTCTTCCGTTTCGAGCATGGTTTTCAGTTCTTGAAATTTGTCAAGAAAGAGATTCATCTGATCAAGCAGAACATCTTTGTTTGCCACGAACAACTCGCTCCACATCAGGTCATTGATCCGTGCTATCCGTGTCAGATCCCGGAAAGAGTCACCGGTGAATTTTTCCATGTTCTCTTTATCATTGCAGGTCATGAGTGTGATCGCAATGCAGTGTGTCAGCTGAGAAAGAAAACCGATCATTTCGTCATGTTCCTCGGGTGATAATGTGGTAACATTGGAAAAACCGAGCAGTTTCCCAAGCTCCATACACGTCTGAATGGCTTTGGGCGTATTTTTCTCGGTTGGCGTTACAATGTAGTTGGCACCGACAAACATCTTGTCGGTACTGTTCTCCACACCGGAAACCTCACGTCCTGCCATCGGGTGAGCCGCAACAAACTCCACATCACCGCGCAGCATCTCCTGAATCTGATATACGATGCTGCGTTTGACACCTGTTACATCGGTTATGAGTGCACCGCTTTTCAAAAGATGCTGATTCTGTCGAATCCAATCCACAAAAATGTGTGGGTACAGCGCAAAAATCACGAGGTCAGCCTCTCCTATGATTTTTTCGTCAAGTTCCGTGGATCCTTCATCAATCATGCCTTCCCGAACGGCAAAATCAATCGCGCTTTGTTCCAGCGTAATCGCACTGATGTGAAAACCAAACCGTTTCAGTGCCCGGGCGTAACTTCCGCCCAGAAGCCCAAGCCCAACAATCAGTATTTTCTTGCTGACATCTACAATCATCTTATTTCCGCCTCTGCTTTCTGTTTATGAACGATATTGCGGATCGGATCAGAGTTTATCCGCAATATCAAGAATCAGCCGCTCCGTTTTTTCCCATCCAAGACAGGGGTCTGTGATGGATTTACCGAAGATGTGCTCATCTGCTTTACACGCACCGTCTTCCAGATAGCTTTCAATCATCAGTCCTTTCACCAGGCGTTTGATATCGGCATTCTGATTACGGCTGTGGACGATATCCTTGGCAATACGAATCTGTTCCATGTATTTTTTGCCCGAATTGTTGTGGTTGGTGTCCACGATGATGGAAGGATTGGTCAGATTGGATTTTTCGTAAAGCTCCTCTACTCTGAGGAGATCCTCATAATGGTAATTGGAAACGCTTCTTCCTGCATAGTCAAGGTATCCGCGAAGAATGGCATGAGCGTATGGATTCCCATCACTCGTCACTTCCCATCCGCGATAAATGAAGGTATGGCTTGACTGTGCCGCAACGATTGAGTTCATCATAACACTGAGATCACCGCCGGTTGGATTCTTCATACCAACGGGAATACCGACACCGCTTGCCGTCAGTCTGTGCTGTTGATTTTCTACCGAACGTGCGCCAACAGCAACATAGGAGAGCAGATCAGACAGATACCGATGGTTTTCGGGGTAGAGCATTTCATCAGCACAGGAGAAATCGTAATCGCGAAGTGCTGCAAGATGCAGTTCACGAATTGCTACAATTCCCTTGTACATATCCGGCTTCGCATCGGGATCAGGCTGGTGGAGCATACCCTTATAGCCTTGTCCTGTTGTTCTCGGTTTGTTTGTGTAAATGCGCGGAATGATGATCATTTTGTCGGACACCTGCTCATGAATTCTGCGGAGTCTGGAAATATATTCAAGAACAGGTTCTCTGTGGTCTGCGGAGCATGGTCCGATCACAAGAATAAATTTATCCGATCTGCCATCAAATACGGCTCGGATCGCCTCATCTCGTTCAGCTTTGATTTGTTCCATGCGTTTTGTTACCGGGAATTCTTTTTTTACATCCTGGGGGATGGGAAGCTTTCTGTGGAATGTCATTTGCATTTTCTGATACCTCTTTCTTTCGATTTGAAAATTTGAAAAAATAAAATCCGCATTTCCGATGCGCTAAATGCACGACGAATGCGGACTGTACGTATGGTGTGTGATCAAGAATCCTTGTTATCTTGAAATCCAACCAATGCGCAAGTCCGTGATGTAAAAGTAATAATAAAACAATGTTGATGCTTTCATATGCTTCTCCTTCATTTTTGAACATGATAAACAAAAAGTCCGCAGTTCCGATAAGCTGTGTAAGCATACCAGATGCGGACTGTCCGTTCAGATCATTCCGAGAAAATCAAATGTTATCTCTCGGTTATCACATAAGACGGGCAGCCCTTGACAAAATAATAAAAGTAATAGAAATACTGATTTACTGTCATGACGATACCCTCCCTGTGATTTGTTGTAAGTTATTATACACCGATCTGAATGATTTGTCAAGTGCTTTTTTCGGATTTTGAAAGAATATTTATGAAATATTACGTATATTTATAAAGAGTAAATACTCATATACTTATCAATGAAGTTAGAATAAATACAGGATTGCATTTTTTATAAAAAGATGGTATACTATAATAGATTTCGCGATTTCGCAGCAAATTTGACATGAATTTTACATAACTATCCTTTTTCATTTGACATTCAGGCGGTATAATATAACTGTCCCAAGGAAAACTAACCCAAATGAGAAAGGAATTCATGTATTATGAAAAAGATTATCGCATTCGTACTCGCAGCAACCCTTTGTCTGACCGCACTTATTTCCTGCGGAGGAGGCGGAAAGACGGTCTCTACCGATGGCTCCACTTCCATGGAAAAAGTCATTGGTGCTCTTGGTGAAAGTTTCATGAATGAAAATTCCGGCGTTAATTTCACATATAATCCAACCGGTTCCGGTACCGGCATTCAGGCCGTGACCGAAGGCAGATGTGACATTGGTCTGTCCTCCCGTTCTCTGAAGGATTCCGAAAAGGCAAGCGGTCTTACCGAAACCATTCTGGCATATGACGGTATCGCGGTCATCGTTAATCCCGCAAATTCCGTATCCGATCTGGATGTTGCTACCATTGCGGCGATTTATACCGGTGAAATTACCAACTGGTCTGAGGTTGGCGGCAGCGACAGCGAAATCGTTCTCATCGGTCGTGAAGCAAATTCCGGTACCCGCGACGGATTTGAATCTATCACCG
>JAFYTT010000042.1 GCA_017558715.1 Clostridia bacterium
CTCTTCTTTGAGGTGTTCCTGCTGCTCGGTTATGCCTGCGGTATCGTCCGTAAGGTCATTCAGCTGTTTGCAATGGATGCAAGCGGTGCGCTGTTCTATCTGTCGTTCTTCTTCTACATTCTGAACTTCGTTATGATCTCCATCGACGTTGCGCTGTATTTCAGAAATTCGAAGCTCGACCGTGAACGTGAAGCCGGCAAATAATCAGGTTTCAAAATAACACAAAACGCTGTTGCTTTTCGGTAAAATCCCGGAAAACAACAGCGTTTTTTGATGCAATTATTTCAAATATTTACGCTTGGATTCGCACAATTCCGTAATGAACTGTTTATCGAGCGGCGTTAATCGGTAATCGTCCTTGTAGATGAGGAAATCCTTGTAGATCTTTTTGTTATCAACACATTTTTTCTGAATCAGATTGTACCGATCCAGAATTTTCTGGGAGGCGGGAGAAACCCACATGAAAGTTTCTGTGTTTTCGGACAGAAGATCAAACTGACTTGCACGTTCAAAAATGAAAATGCGGCGATCAATATTGTCGGGCAGCTCATCCTTCACGACTCTGGAAAGCGGCAGGGAAGGGACATAGGGATCGGCATGTGCGATTTCAATATAGGGAGAAAGATCATCAAATGTGATGGTGTCTTTGCCTGCAAGCGGATTGTCCCGGTTCATAATCAGCACATACGTGAATTCGGCGATCATTTCGTAGGTCAGCCCTTTTTCTTCCAGCATCGTCTTGAAATATTTATCGTAGTTTTCCGCATACCGAATGATCCCAAGCTTGTAGTCGTTATTGATGACATTGTTGATGGTACGCTGAGAATTGGTTTCTTTGTAGAACAGTTCAGCGGGATCTTCACTGATACACTTGGAAAATTCGGCAAAAGCGTCGGAGATATAACATGCGCGCGGAACGGAAATCGAGAATTTCTGTTTCTTCGGCGCACCTTGTTTGTACATCAGCTCGACTTCATCAATCTGTTTGAGAATGCTTTTGGCATAACGGATGAATTCTTCACCTTCCGGTGTCAATACCATGCCTTTGGAGCTTCTGTTGAAGATGGTGATACCCAGATCGGCTTCCAGTTCTTTGATGGAGCGGCTGATATTCGGTTGGGCAATGATCAGCGTTTCAGCTGCTTTGTTGAGAGAGCCGAGCTTTGCAACCTCTACGGCATATTTCATGTGGAGAATATTCATGTTTGCACCACCCTTTCATCATTAAACTATTATATCATAAAAATAAGAATAAGTCAATGAATAACAGCCTTTCTCTGCATTATCTTGATTTTTAGCGCAATTTATGATATAATGAATAAAAAAACACATCACTTCTGATGATGTATTCTTTGACGAAAGAGACAACACCTATGAAATTTGACAGAGTCATTGCCATCCGGAATACCAAAACCATTTACCGCGACGGAAATCAATGCATCAAATGTTTTCACGATGCCTATTCCAAGGGAGATGTCCTGAGCGAAGCACTGAATCAGGCTCGTATGGAAGCAACGGAACTGCATGTTCCCGAAGTGTTTGAAGTAGCCAAAATCAACGGAAAATGGTCTATCATCATGGAATTCATTCACGGTAAAACGATGGAGCAACATATGGCGGAAAATCCCGATCTGATGCAAAACTACCTTGAACAAATAGTTGATCTGCAGATCCTGATGGGGAAACAGACTGTTTCAATGCTGCCGTTACAAAATACGCTTATGATGAAAAACATCGCAAAATCGGTAACCGATACCGCGATTCTTGCTTCTTACAAAGCGAAGCTGGATGCGTTATCCGGTGATATGCATGTATGTCACGGACTTTTGGAACCTTCCAATATTATCATAACAGACGATGGAGTTCCGTATCTTCTTGACTGGATGGATGCATCCGCCGGCAGTATCACCGCAGATGCGGCAGCATCGTTTCTGTCGCTGCAGCTTCGCTACCATCAGGAAATCGCAGAGCAGTACCTGCACACATTTTGTCAAAAAATCAAAATGGAAACAGCGCATGTTTGGGAGTGGATTCCGCTTGTCGCCGCATCCCGTCTTGCCACAGCGAATTTTGATGAACGGGAGTATTATCAGGCATTGTCATTCGATACCGACTTCTGAACACTGCTGAAATGAACTTAAAAAACAGAAAATACGATGTATCATATAAAAAGATTGCATCATGAGCAGCGAAAGGAAACTTCACCATGAATTTTACTGAAATTGCAGAAAACAGACAATCCTGCCGTGCCTATGACCCTGACCGTGCAGTGGAACAGGAAAAGCTTGACCGCATCCTTGCATCCGCACGGCTTTCTCCGTCTGCCTGCAACGGTCAGCCTTATCAGATCACCGTCTGCCGTGGGGAAGCCGCAAAGAGGGTTGCACTGGCGACACAAGGAATGGGTATGAACAAGTTTGCCGTCGACGCGCCCGTCATGTTGGTTTTGTCCGAAATGCCGTATGTCGCGACTGCGGCGCTCGGGGCGAAGGTGAAGAAAAACGATTATCGCTCGATTGATATCGGCATTGCTGCGGCATATATTACGGCGGAGGCGACCGCACAGGGACTCGGCACCTGTATCCTCGGATGGCTGGATGATGCCAAAATTCGCGAAATCTGCGGTATGGAGGGAACCGTTCGTCTTGTGATCACGCTGGGTTACGCAAAGGAAGACGACAAACTCCGTCCCAAGAAACGTAAGGATATGGACGAACTTGTGAAAATTGTGGAGTAACGGTGGAGGGCAGTTCTATGTTTGATTTTCATGGAAAGGTTGCGGTTGTTACAGGCGGAGCACAGGGCATCGGGAAATGCATCTGTGAGAGCTTCCGTTTGTCGGGTGCTGTTGTCTGTGTGATCGATCTTCTCGACAACGAGTACTTTATCGGGGACCTTGCCGATCAGGCGGCATTGGAAGCCTTTGCTGCAAAAGTGATTGCCGATTTTGGTCATGTCGATTATCTGATCAACAATGCCGCGCCAAAAATGTGCGGGATTGACGGCGGCAGTTATGAGGATTTTGAATACGCATTGAAGGTCGGTGTAACAGCCCCGTTTTATCTTTCAAAGCTGTTTGCGCCGTACTTTGCCGATGGTGCCGCTATTGTCAATATTTCTTCGTCGCGCGACCGTATGAGTCAGCCGCAGACGGAGAGCTATACCGCGGCAAAAGGCGGGATTTCCGCGCTGACCCATGCGCTTGCTGTCAGTTTTGCAGGGCGGGTACGCGTCAATTCTGTTTCTCCAGGCTGGATTGACAATCAATATACCGTATATGAAGGTCCCGATGCCGTTCAGCAGCCGTCGGGAAGAGTCGGTAATCCGCCGGATATCGCCAATATGGTGCTGTATCTTTGTTCCGATATGGCGGGTTTTATTACCGGTGAGAATATCTGCATTGACGGCGGTATGACGCATCAGATGATCTATCACGGGGATCACGGGTGGCATCTCGATGCATGAGACGTTTGACAGACAACGATTGTATGAACTGCTTCGCACCGTTCCGCGCGGGCGTGTTGTGACGTACAAAACACTTGCGTCCATGCTCGGTAATCCTGCGTGGGCGCGTGCGGTCGGCAATGCACTTCATAAAAATCCCGACGGCGATCGATATCCGTGCTATCGTGTGGTCAGCAGCCGCGGGGCATTGAGTCAATCCTATGCATTCGGCGGGATTGAGGAACAGAAGCGGCGTCTGGAAGCGGACGGCATCACAGTCACCGACTGCAAAGTCGATTTGGCGGTATATCAATTACGAAACGGGGAATAAACCATGCCGACAACATACAAAACCTACCGATACCGATCGGTTCCGGCCGATACAATCCGATGGCGCGGATACTGGATCACATCGTATCGGTTTTACCATCTGCCTGCCTGCAGACCGTACGGACATGACCGACTGCGGCAGTTTAATTCGGAAATTCAGAATATCCATACGCTGTTCAGAAAGACGTTCCGGGTATCGGATAAGCCTTTGCAAAGTGCGAAGCTGTATATCACGGGTGATGATCTTTACAAGCTGTATATCAACGGGCAGTTTGTCGGGGAAGGACCGGCACAGTCCTATCCGTTTGCCTACAATTACAACTGTTACGATGTCACAGACCTGATCGAGCACGGTGACAATACGATCGGCGTGCATCTGTATTATCAGGGGCTGTTCAACATCTATCTGATCAGCGCGGACAATCTCTGCGGCATGATCGCACAGCTTGTTCTGACATATGAGGACGGAACGGTGCAGACGGTGGTCAGTGACGGCAGCTGGCTGTATCGCGAATGTGATGCGTATACCCCGCAGACGCTGTACGGTTATCAGACACAGTTTTCCGAGGATATCGACCTGAACCGATATCCGTCCGGATGGAATCGGCTGACTGCTTCGGACGACGGCTGGGAGCGTGCACTGATTGCCGCCAATCCCTATCCGCAGGAATATAGCCTTGTACCGCAGAGAACACCGACCGTCAGCCATACCGTCTGTTATCCCACGGAGATCCGTGTAATTGAGAACGGATATCTTTTTGATTTCGGCAAAGAAATGACGGGTAATCTGGTGTTTTCCGTTTGTGGGACACAGGGTCACGTGATAGAAACACGGTTTGGGGAGGAGCTTTGCCGGGACGGACGTGTGCGGTATCAGATCCGCGCAAACTGTACTTACAGCGACCGCATTACGCTGACAGGCAATGAGGATACCGTCCCGTATTACGATTACAAGGCGTATCGGTATGCAGAGATTCTGAATCCGCCGCCCGGGTTTGATCCCGCTTCGGTATATACCCTCTGCCGCCATTATCCGTTTCCCGAAATGCCCGCACAGTTTCTTTGCTCATGCGGCTGGATGAACGATCTTTGGGAAATCTGCCGCCGCGGCGTTATGATCGGTACGCAGGATACATATTATGACTGCCCGACACGTGAAAAGGGCGGATTTGTCGGAGATGCGCTGATTACGGGACTATCCCATCTGATTCTGACAGCAGATACTCGGATTTATCGGAAGTTCATCGAGGACTGTACCAACACCGCGCGCATTTGTCCTGCGATGATGGGACACCTGCCGACCTATGATATCAACATCGATGCGGATTATTCCGCGCTGATTCCGCTGTTTCTTCTGGAATATTACAATTACACGGCAGATGCGGCATTCCTTGCAGAGCATCTTCCGACAGCGGAGGGGATCTGGGCATATTATACCGGATTTCTCAATGAAGACGGACTGCTTGCGCGCATCCGTCATATGCCGAAGGTTCCGCAGGAGGTCAATATTCTGCTCGTAGACTGGCCGCAGAATCTGCGCGACGGTTACGATAACGATGCCGCCTTTGACAGCGTCTGCACACCTGTGAATATGCTGTTTTACGGGTTTTTGAAAACATTGTCGGCGCTGTACGGGATCGTCGGGGACAGAGAACGCGCAGCGGAACTCGAGATACAGTATACGGCGATGGGAAAAGCGCTGATTGCCGCCGTATATGATGAAAAAACGGGTCTGTTCCTTGATATGCCGGGTTCCGATCACGCATCGCTGCATGCCAACGCTCTGCCGCTGTTCTTTGGTCTGGAGCCGCCGCGCGGATATCAGCTGCTGATTGATCTGATTGAAAAGAAACGTCTGAATTGCGGCGTTTACTTTGCGTACTTTGTCATCAGCGGTCTGTATCGGGTCGGTGCATATGATCTTGCGTATGATCTGCTGACGGGCAAAGACGAACATTCCTGGTACAACATGCTCACAGAGGGCGCGACAACGTGTATGGAGGTCTGGGGAGCCGATCAGAAGTGGAACACCAGCTGGTGCCATCCCTGGAGCAGCTCACCGATCTATTTCTTTACGGCATATCTGATGGGAATCCGACAGGCAGCTCCGGGTATGCGTGCTTTTCGGATCGAGCCGCAGCTTGGTGCGGATCTGACATGGGCTGAGCTGACGATGCCGATTCCCGCTGACCCTGATACGGGAGCAGTATCGTCACTGTCGCTGTTTTCCGTGGTCCCCGATGAC
>JAFYTT010000401.1 GCA_017558715.1 Clostridia bacterium
ATCGAAATTCAGGTTGACGGCGGTATCACTGCCGACAATGCCGCTCTTCCCGCATCGCACGGTGCAACGGTCTTTGTCGCAGGCAGCGCTGTCTTCAAGGCAGACGATCCTGCCGCCGCGATCAGCGCCATCCGCTCTGCCGCAGAAACCGTCCTGTCCGAATAATCCAAGGAGCGTCCTATGTCCAACCGTCCGGATCTCACACCGAATCCGTCTCCCGATCCCGGAAAAGAAGCGCTTGCCCGTGCACGTGCCGCAAGAGCTGTCCTGCGGGAACAGGAGCAGATCAAAGAACAGCGCCAGCAGGAAGCCGAAGCGCGCCGCCGTCGTCTTTTCAAAAACACGGCACGCAGAACCTGTATGATCTATACCGCGCTGAATCTGATCTATTTTCTCGTTTATATCGCCGTTATCTATCCTATCAAAGAACAGCCTTTTTCCGAGATGATTCTCGGCGGCACATCGATTACCGGTCACGCGGTGTTCTTTGCATCGTCTCTGTTATCCGCGTTTGTGTATTCACTTGTTCTCTACCGCCGACAGGAAAGGGTACCGCATCCCGTGATTGCCTGTCTGGCGCATAGCAGCATTTGGTTCACCGCTGTCATGGCACTTTGTCTGGCATCACACGGCATTTACCTTGATATGCTTTATAACCCCTACAATGTCACACAGTCGGCAATCTTCCTCGGTCCGTCGTTTCTGCTGACCTTCGCGGTATTGCTGTTCTCACTCGGTCTCGCATTTGTCAACCGCATCTATCAAACAGAGCGCTTTCCGATTGCCATCCGCGCGATTCTGCATCTGCTCTGTGTGATCCTTCTGATTGTTTTCTGTATTCAGCTCATTGCACACGGATTTGCATCCTCCTCCGATCTTCTGATCTTCCTTGCCATTTTCGCCGTTCTCTACGCCTTTGTCTGCATCCTTGTCTTTGCGGCAAAAGGCTCCATCCGCCGCGAGGAAAACGAAGCGGAAGAATACGTTTCGATGTTCAAAAAAGCCCCCGAAAAACCCGCAGACAGCGAACAAACCAAATAAAACACACGGCACCGTACGTCAAAACCGACATACGGTGCCATTTTCATATTCATCAATGTTAAGAACGGTGTTCTTCAAAGAATGTCATCAGTTTTTCGACACGCTTGGTCTGCGCTTTTTCATTCTTTGCGCACCAGGAGGCAACATCTGCCGTCGGCTTGGAACCGTTGAACAGATCCCACATCATGTTGAAAATGCTCTTGTAATCGCCAAACAGATAGGTAAAGGAAATGATGACATTGTCGTGCACGATATCGATCATCTTTGCATCGTCCGTCTGATCGGCGTAACGGGTCTTCATTGCGATTTCATAAAAAGCGGGATAGACCTGCTTGTAGCCCTCTGCATTGAGTGCTTCGGTAACAATACCGAGGTTTTCGAGATTCTGTGCCGTCGTCGGAACAACGAGCGGACGGTCAAAAGAACCGCCGTAATAGTCGTCCTGCGTCTCGTCAAGCTTGGGCATCGGGAGAACACCGTATACAACATCGGAGTTGCTGAAATGTGTGACGGCATTATCCAGCGAGCCATAGAAGAACATGGAGCGACCTTCGCTGAACATCTTCAGAACGATGTCCGCATAACCGTCGACCTTCTTCATCAAAAATCCGCCTGTGCCGAAAATCAGATCATAGAATTTCTCTACAATGCGCTGGGTCTTATCCAGATAAACCTCATAGTACAGCGTGCCGTTGTTATCCTTACGGTACGGCTCTACACAGAACGGCTCCAGCATACCGTAATAGTTGGGCATATTGACATAACCGTACTGATCTCCCACGTCCTCAGTACCGTCACCGTTCAGATCATGATAACATTCTGCTGTAATCTTCTTCATTGCATCAAGAGTCCATGTTCCGTCATAGACCATCTGATACGGATATTCAAAATCCAGCTTTTGCATCATGTCCTTGTTGAAATACATCACGCGCATCTGCGCCAGGTTGCTGTAGGAGATGTTATTGAACATCATATACATCTGACCTGCAACGGTCATGCTTTCCATGGTTGCCGCCGGCCACCACGGCTTGGAGAAATCGAGATGAGGGATATCGTATATATTGACAAACAGCCCTTCCAGCGATACATTTGCCGTATTAACATCGTGTCCCTGTGCGATTTCACAGGTATCATCCCCTGCAATCACAGCATTTTTGAGCGCCGCAATCTGGTCCTCTTCCTGATAACTGAGTTCCGACAAAACGATGTCGGTATTGAACCGTTCTTCTACCGTACGGATTTTATGATAAACAGCATCATTGACAATATTGCCGTCCTCATCATCATTGTAGGTCATAATTCGCTGAATGTCTGTTCCGAAGATCGCCATACGGTACTGATAGCCGCCGAGATCCACCTCCGGCAGAGAATCACGCAGTGCAGGGTCCTCGGTCACCGCTTCCGTGACGGGTTCTGTTTCGATGGGTGTTGTCTGCTGCGTTTCCTGTGTACCTGCATCCGCATCGGCACAGGAAAGCATCCCTGCCGCAAGCAAGGAAACAAGCAGTGCAGCCGATGTCATACGCGTTCCGATTTTCATAATCATCCTCCGATTTTATAGTTCTTTGTTTTATAAATCATAGCAGATTTTCCCCGATTTGTCAAGGGTTTTTGTGGATTTGCAGAGAAAAGACCTCTGTTTTGCATGCAGCGGTCTTTTGCTCACAGCACCATATGTCAAAAACGACATACCGCGTCCTTGGATTCGATCATTTTAAGGACGATGCTCCTCAAAGAACCCCATCAGCTTTTCCACACGCTTGGTCTGCAGCTTTTCGTTCTTTGCGCACCAGGAGGCAACATCAGCAGAAGGCTTTACAGTGAACAAATTCTCGAGCATGATGTTATAAACACTTTTGAAGTCGCCATAGAGATAGGTGAACGCAATAATAACATTATCATGTACAATATCAATCATTTTCGCGTCATCGGTCTGGTCGGCATATCTGGTCTTCATTGCAACCTCATAATATGCGGGATAGACCTGCTTATAGCCCTCTGCATTCAGCGCCTCAATGACGATACCGATATTGTCAAGATCGTCGGAAGCCGTTGTCGGAACAACGATCGGACGATCGGTGGAACCGCCGTAATACTGATCCTGCGTCTCATCGAGCTTCGGCATCGGAAGAACGCCGTAAATGACATCGGAATCACTGAAATGTGTGACCGCGCGGCTCAACAGCCCATAATAGAACATTGCCCGTCCTTCGCTGAAGACGTGGTGGACAAGATCCTCATAATCGGGATTGTTTTTTGAGAACATTCTACCGCCTTCGCCAAAGATCAGTTCATACAGCGCATCCGTAACCCGCTGTGTACGGTCAAGGTCAACCTCATAGTAGAGCTTGCCGTTCTTATCCTTGCGGTAAGGCTCAATGCAGAACGGCTCCATCACCGCATAGAAATACGGCATCGAAATGTATCCGTAACGGTCATCGTCGTCCTGCTGTCCGTTTCCGTTGATATCTTTATAGGCAGATGCGGACATCTTCTGCATTGCATCCATGGTCCATGTTCCGTCATAGACCATCTGATACGGATATGCAATATCGAGCTCATTCATCAGCGATTTATTGAAGTACATCACACGCGTAGACGCCAGATTGTTGTAAGAGATGTTATTGAACATCATGTACATCTGATCTGCAACCGTCATACTTTCCGTTGTTGCCGCAGGCCACCACGGTTTGGAAAAATCAAGATGCGGAATGTCATACACATTGACAAACAATCCTTCGAGCGCCGCATTTGCCATACTGATATCGTGCCCCTGCGCAAGCTCGCAGCAGTCATCGCCCGCAATGATCGACTTCTGCAGAAGCGAGATATCGTCCTCTGCAAGAAGGCTGACATCCGTGAGCTGAATATCGACATTGAATCGGTCTTCAACCGTTCGAATCTTATTGTAAACCGCATCGTTGACAATATTGCCGTCTTCCGTATCGTAATAGGTCTGCGAGCGGCGTTCTTCATCCCCAAAGATCGTCATACGGAATGGTGCTCCGCCCATATCGGTCTGCGGCAGGTTATCCATCAGCGCAGGGTCTTCGATCACCGCATCGGTTTCAGCTTCCGTCACAACATCAAGTGCCGCATCGGCAGTTGTCTTGGTCGCACCACTCGCCTTTCCGGCATCTCCGCAGGAAACAGCGGCAGAAGCCAGCACAGCAAGCAGAAGTGTTGTTGATATCATCCGATTTTTTCTGTTGATTGTCATCGTCTTAACCATCCCTTTGATTCGGCAAACGTGTCCTTTCTCATGAATTGAAACGGTGTTCCTGCTTTAATGGTGTCAGATTTTGCACATTTTGTCAAGTATTTTCGAATACTATTAAATATCAGATTTACAAAAAAACTGCCCGAGCACAAAACTCGGACAGTTCATTATCTTATTTCAGATCAGCGATACTTTGCAACAATCGCCTTCATATCCTCAATCTGTGCTTCCATATCAGCGACAAGCTTCATCTGGGTTCTTGCACGGTAGAGGTTCTGGTTTTCGTAGTGCAGACTGAAGTAAACGTCACCGTTGAGATGGTCGCCGAGGAAACGCATACCGCATTCCAGCGTCATCAGGATTGCAGACATCGGGAGCAGATCCTTTTCGGTGTCATTGAGAGCCGCCTTTGCTTCGGAGAGGAAGCCGCGGGTGTATGCTTCAAACAGTTCGGGAACAAAGTAGACCTTGGACAGATCCTGTTCATCCTCGGCTGCGGAAGAAGCGCCGAAGCGGATGGAGTCACCGAAGTCATACAGCGCGGAACCGGGCATAACGGTATCAAGGTCGATGACGCAGATACCTTCGTCGGTTTCGTTATCGATCATGATGTTGTTGAGCTTGGTATCGTTGTGCGTGACGCGCAGCGGGATCTCACCGGATGCAATACGGGAAGTGATTTCACCGCAGATGTCCTTGTGTGCAAGATAGAATTCGATTTCGGGCTGGCAGTCCTTTGCGCGGCCGGAAATATCGTTTGCAACCGCTTCTTCAAAGTCACGGAAGCGCTTGACGGTATCGTGGAACTTTGCAATCGTTTCATGCAGGGTATCCGCAGGATAGGAATCGAGCTGACGCTGGAACTTACCGAACGCCTTTGCCGCATTTTCAAACAGGATCGGACGCTCGACAGACTGATAGCTTGTCGCGTCTTCGATGAAGTTGTACATTCTCCAGTAGCGGTTCTGATCGTCAACGTGGTAAATTTTTCCGTCCGGCGTTTCGATGCAGGTCAGCGTTTCACGGTTGACATCACCGCCGTTTGCGCGAATGATATCCTTGAGATAATCGGTCACGTTCTTGATATTTTCCATCAGAGAAACGGGATCGGTAAAAATCTTGGTGTTGATGGTCTGCAGGATGTAGCGAATCTGACCGCCTTCCGGCTTTTCGCAGGCAATAACATACGTTGCATTGATATGACCGTTTTCGATCTTGTCAATACCGGTAACAGGACCGGCAATTTTAAAACATTCTGCAAACGGCTTGATTTCGGGATACTTGATCATTTCCATAAACCTCCGGGATAAACATTGTCGGCGATGCAGTCAGCGATGAATTTCTGCACCGTTTCCTTATCTTCATGATATGTGACACCGTACCACTTTGCCATCGTCTGCAGAACGGTAACGTCAGCCGCACCGGACTTCATAGCCGCATCGACCATATTGGGAAGCAGGAACTCATCCTTGAGCGGGTTCTTCAGATTTGCAAAGAAAGCCTGCTCACGGGATTCAATTTCATCAAAGAAGGATGCTTCAAAGCCCCACATATTCATAGAAACGATGGAATCCTCGGATACATCGACCCAACCCATATCATCTTCAAAGAACTGCGTCTGACCGTCGTTGCGCTGAATCTTGGTACGTTCGGTAATAGAGGTAAGATGATCGTTTTCGTCCTTGATGCAAATGCCGCGTGCAACGTGACCGTTCTCAGACAGCGTATTCTTCAGGATGAAGCCGCACATGCAGTAGTGCTGCTTGCCGTCCTTGGGAATATTGCGCAGGAATTCACCGACCTTTGCGTAAGAATCCGCTCCATAGAAGTCGTCGGAGTTGATAACAGCAAAGTTGTCGCCGTCGACCGCTTCCTTTGCACACAGAAGTGCATGTGCGGTACCCCAGGGCTTAACGCGTCCTTCGGGAACGGTAAAGCCTTCGGGAATATCATTGATATCCTGGAACGCATAACGGACTTCGATCGCACCGCGGATGCGCGCACCGACCGTTTCTTCAAAAATCTGATGATTTTCCTTCTTGATGATGAAAACCACGCGATCAAATCCCGCGCGGATTGCATCGTAGATGGAATAGTCAATGATAAATTCTCCGCCGGGCCCCAGGGGATCGATCTGCTTCAGACCGCCGTAGCGGCTGCCCATGCCGGCTGCCAGAATGACAAGTGTCATGTTTATTTACCTCTTTCGTTCAATTAGTGGCGCGGGCACATACAGCGGCGGCTGCATGATCGGAAACGAAAACCCGCATCCATGATTAATTTATATTGTATCACATCTTGAAAAAAAATGGAAGTCCTTTTTCAAAAAAATCCAAAAATTTTCAGCGATCCTGCTGCAGCCGACAGGATCGCTGATCTTTTTCATACATCTTTGTTTTTATCCGTGCGCTTTCATCGACAGGCGCAGTCTGTCAGAGATCATGGCAATAAATTCGGAGTTGGTGGGCTTTCCGCGATTGTTCTGAATGGTATAGCCGAAATATTCGTTGAGCACATCCACGTCGCCTCTGTCCCATGCGACCTCAATGGCATGTCGGATCGCGCGCTCCACACGGGAGGAGGTCGTTTTGTATTGCTTTGCAACGGTCGGATACAGCATCTTCGTCACATAATTGATGATGTCGGGATCGTCCG
>JAFYTT010000402.1 GCA_017558715.1 Clostridia bacterium
GATGCGGTGACGGTTCGCACAGCCCAAGACCTTCTCCGGCAAGGCAGGTCAATAAACGAGAACCTCCACCTTGTCTTTCAACCGAAAACCCCAAAAAAATTCAAAGAATCTCTTGACTTTGTAAAAAAATTGTGTATAATATTATACAGTACGTTTTGTAAAAAAACGGCATTAAAAAATTCCACAAAGGAGATTACAACAATGAAAAAGGTAATTGCATTACTTCTCGCATGTGTTCTCGCATTCGCAATGGTTGCTTGCGGCGGCGAAAAGCCCGATGTCAAGGGCGAAGGCGTTATGACCTACGCTGAATACGCAGCAGCAGCACTCGACACCGAGGTTACCATCGAAGCTTATGTTCAGGCAAAGCAGGGCTGGTGGGAAAAGGACGGCGTTGGCGTCGCTACCATCTACACCCAGGACAAGGAAGGCGCATACTTCATTTATGAAATGCCCATCTCTCAGGACGATTACAACAAGCTGACTGCCGGCACCAAGATCAAGGTCAAGGGCTTCAAGGGCGAATGGGCAGGCGAAGTTGAAATCATGGACGCTACATTCGAAATTCTCGACGGCAACTGGGTTGCAACCGCGACCGAAGCAAACGCTTGGCTCGGTACCGATGAACTGATCAAGCACCAGAACGAATTCGTTTCCTTCAAGGGCGCTACCATCGTTGCATCCACCGATGCAAACGGCGCTGAAGCTGCTTTCCTGTACAACTGGGACGGCTCCGGCTCTCAGGGCAACGACGTTTACTTCAACGCTAAGATCGGCGAAAACGTCTACACCTTCACCATCGAATCCTACCTCACCGGCGCTGACACCGAAGTTTACAAGGCTGCAGAAGCTCTGGCTATCGGCGATGTCATCGACATGGAAGGCTTCCTGTACTGGTACGAAGGCATGAACCCTCATATCACCAAGATCACCAAGGCACAGTAAGTTCTGATCACCGAAAAGCTCATCCATCCGGGTGGGCTTTTCTTTTATAGGATCTGTTCGATACCTTACTTTGTAGGGGCGATTCATGAATCGCCCGCAAACAGAAAACAATGATGATGTATACGGTTGAAAGATACCGTAATCCATCTCTTGTGTTCGTTTTCCACCGCAGGAACCATCGAAACGCAGTGTTTCGGGCGATTCGTGAATCGCCCCTACAGACGTAAACCAAATTTTGTTTGTAAAATCCGAACATATCTATTTACATAGTTTGGATTGACAAGTACCGCGCACCGTGTTATAATGATAATAGAATAAATTAACGATTTCGGAGGAAATTATGGAAACTTATCAGATTCACGTTCTCTCAAACACCCACTGGGACCGTGAGTGGTACATGCCGCACGAAAAATATCTGGTGCGCCTTGTCTCCCTCATGGATCGTCTCATGGACATTCTCAAAAAGAACCCGACCTATATCTTTATCACCGACGGTCAGTTCTCAATGGTCGACGACTATTTGCAGAACCGCCCCGAAAAAGCAGAAGAGCTCCGCGGCTACGTCCGTGAGGGCAGACTGCGCGTCGGTCCGTGGTTTACCCAGCCCCTGGAAACTCTCGTCTCCGGTGAGGCGATGATCCGCAATCTGCACTACGGTATTAAAGGCTCCGAAACCCTTGGCGGTGCGATGCGCTTCTCCTACGAGGTTGACGAATTCGGTCACGCATCCCAGACACCGCAGGTTTTGAAGGGATTTGGCATTGACGGTGCGATTGCATGGCGCGGTGTTCCCAAGGACTGCCGCAGTGCGTTTGAATGGGTCTCTCCCGACGGCACCTCCATCGTCATGCTGAACACCAACGACGGCTACGGTGAAGCAACCGCGCTTCCGATGTGTGACGAGGACTATACCGACATCATCGACGGTGTGGAAATTCCCCGTGCAGGTCTTGAAAAGCGCGTGAAGTCGATGCTGAATCTGCGTGTTCCGCGTTCCGATTCCTCACATTTGATGTGGCTCAACGGCATCGACCACTCCTTTGCACAGCCCGATCTTTTAGCAGTTCTTGAAAAGATCAACAACAAATTCCCGAATCTCAACGTCCGCCAGACGACCTGTGAGGACTACATGAAGGGTGTCGTTGACGATCTCGCCGCAAAGGGCATTGCCATGGAACGCGTCGAAGGTGAGCTGATGTATACCTCCGAGTCGATTCTCGAATCCACCCACGCCTGCCATCCGCGGCAGAAACAGCGTCATTACCGCACCGAACGTTTCCTGGAACGCAAGCTCGAACCGATGACAACCATGGCATGGCTGTCCGGCTTTGATGCCCGCGTCTGGGCACAGGATCGCGCATGGAAGTATGTGTTGGAAAACCACGCGCACGATACGCTCGGCTGTACCTCCGTCGATGAGGTCTACGAGCAGGCGATGGCTCGTTACGGCTGTGCGCTGTCACTTGCCGAGCAGGTCACCGAGGACTGCCGCCGCGATGTCATGTCCTGCATGGCTGACAAGCCCTCCGTTGTTGTATTCAACACTTCCTCCTTCCCGGTCAAGGGTGTTTATACCTTCACAATGGACGTTCCCACCGGTTACGGAACCGAAAATTTCGCGCTCCAAACCGCCGATGGCACACAGATTCCGATGACGATCGTTGCCAAGCGCGACAACATCGATGTCCGCTTCAATCCGAAGCAGGGTCACCCGACCAATACCAACGCAAAGACGATCACCGCACTTGCCGACCTGCCCGAGATCGCACCGTTTGGCTGGATGCGCTTTGATCTGATCAAAAACGGCACCAAGCAGTATCCGCGCGGACGCACCTGTTACTACCATTCTCCCGCACCCGGTGTCCTCGAAAATGAATTCCTGCGCTGTGAGATCATGGCAAACGGTACCGTCACGATGACGGATAAACAGACAGGCAAGGTCTATCCCGAGCAGTTTCTGTTTGAGGACACGGGCGACACCGAAAATGTCTATGTCCACATCCCGCCCTTTGAAGACAAGTGTTACTACTCCAAGGGTTGTCATGCCGACATGGCAATGCTGTACGACACGCCGCTCGGATGCAAGTATGAGGTTTCCCTTGTTATGCGGATTCCCGATGACGCACAGAAAAAGGATCGCCGCGATCACCATCTGATCGATCTGCCGATCACCTTCACACTGTTCCTCGGCAAGAACAGCCGCCATCTCGACGCGGAGATCACAATCGATAACCGCGCAAGACAGCACAGACTGCGTGTGCTCTTCCCGACCTATTTCGAAACCGAAACCTCGCGCGGCGGTCAGCCGTTCGACATGGTCACCCGCCCGATTCACGAGGAGATCAATATCGACGGACTTGCGGAACAGCCGTGGCCGACCCACCCGATGCAGGATATTTGCGATGTCGCAGGCGAAGGTGCTGGTCTGACGGTTGCGGCGGAAGGCATCTATGAATACGAATGTATCGATGTTCCCTCCCGTCCGCTTGCTCTGACGCTGCTGCGCTGCAACAACTATATCTATCAGGAATGGACGACACTCCTGCCCGAGGCTGCCGAAAACATCGGTGAGATCACCTACAAGCTTGCCCTGTTCCCGCACGACGGCGACTGGAAATCTGTATACGGCGATGCCATTTCCTATCTGACCGTACCACAGATCACGCTGAACCGTCAGCCCGAGGAATCGGTCATGACCGACTATGTTCCCGCCGCACGCAATCTTCCCGATGCAGGCGCCATGCTGTCCATCACAGGCGAGCATCTGGAAATCACCGCCGTCAAGCAGGGCTGGAAGGAACAGTCCCTCATCGTCCGCGTTCACAACTACGGTGAGGACGAATCCCTCGGACGTCTGACGCTGACCTATCCCGGCTGTCAGATCAAGACCGTCTACAAGACCGATCTTGACGAAAACCGTACCGGCGAAATTGCCAACGTCGGCAACTCCGTCGTATTCGCACTCCGCGGTGCAGGTCTGCAGACGTTTGAAATCACAATGGAATAATCAAACCGATAACAAGAGGAGAGCCGCACGGCTCCCCTCTGTCTTTTCCTTATTTGATTATGCAGTGACATCAGCGCCGCAGAAGATATGCATCTCCTCCGACAAAGGATACAGTCACCCGTCCGTCAGCCGCTGTCACCGCACCTGCGTCACAAAGACCCTCGGCGGTGATTCTCTGCATGCGGTAACCGCCGTTTGCACCATGCAAGGCATGGGGCAGATTCAGAACCCGCTCACCCGCATCGTCGGCATACACGAGATACGCATCCTCCATCCACGGCACGGGCAGAGAGACAAAGCGGTCGTTTTTATACGTGATGCCGTTCTGCGCAATCGACTTGTCAGCACCACGGCAGACAACGCCGTCGGCACAGTACACGGTCTTCGTTCCGTCCGCGTGATTGACAACAGACAGACGCTTGTGACCGACCAGCCAGAAGTACGGCAGCTGAATCATACAGAACTGACGCAGATAGTCCGAGACCCATGCGCCCGACGTGAGCTTTTCGCCAAGCCACAGCTCCTCGCCGTGAATATTGCCATAGAACACATCCGCAAACGCCGCGTCATGCGGAAGTCCGCCGCCGAAATAGGACGGGTGGTATGCAAGGTATTCTTCGTCCTTCAAATTGTCAAACCACCAAAGTGCCCCAATTCTGCCGAGACAGCGGATCGGGTACATCGTCGTACCCATGCAGAAATGGCTGTAGGTATCGCGTCCCGCAGGTCCTTCGCGGTAAGTAAATTCGGAGGTAACATCAACGCCTTCGGAACGCAGATGGTCGAGTATGATGTCGCGGTAATCCTGCATTTCTGCAATGTCGATCTCGGGGCAGTTGTTGTAGCAGCACAGGAAATTATCAACGTGTACCGTACCGATGTCCCGAAGCGGAATCATGCTGCACAGACGGTTCCAGCGCGCGGCAAAGAGTCCCGATTCCCATTCCTCCTTGAAGGAAACCTTGTAGCAGGGCTTGCCGTTGTACTGTTCAATCGGGTCGGGCTTGCCTTCTTTGTCACGGATAACAGCACCCGCCGCGACATAGTCATCCCACAACGGCGAATCGTCGTAGATATCGGAGAAATTGATGTGCAGGCTGACGGTCGTATGGTATTTTTTTGCCTCCTCGATCAGCCAAAGAAGGCTGTCAAGTGGAGTTTCGTCGCAGTCACGTGCCAGCGCCGGATTCACCTCGAAAAATGCGGGGTATTTGTCGTCGTGCCCGTCATACTGCCAGCCGACAAGATAGATGATCTTCGGCACACCGAGCGTCAGCGCATCGGTCTGTCTTATGACCTCCAGTGCCCGCTCAAACGTACAGTTGACACAGCTGCCGCCCTCACGGACATTCGGCGAGGACAGAAACAGCTTCATCATCATGGTTTTGGAATAATCAAAGGTATAGCCGTGTTCGGTCATATTTTTTATCGGTGGGAGATGAAATTTCCTGCTCCACGCGGCAACAGAACAAACATCTTCTCCCCCATATCCTCCTCTGTTTTTCTTTCAGTATATCACGAAAAACGCCGCATGGCAATAGATTTCGGAAACTTCCGCAAAATTTTCGGAATTTCTCTTGACTTTTTACCGATTCCGATTATAATGAAAGAAAACGATATCATGAGGTGATGACAATGAAAGTCTGTATCATTCAGCCCAAATACGAAATGGATCATGCCAAAACACCCGACATCAGCGCCTGGATTCTTGAAATGCTGGACAAGTGCGATGATTCAATGGACTTAATCGTCCTGCCCGAGTCCTCCGATGCACCGTGTTTTCCAAAGGACGAAGCCGAGCTTCTGCAAAGCTATGAAGCCAACAACCGCCGTCTGATCGAAAAATGCGCCGAAACGGCAAAACGCTGTCATGCGCATCTGTTTGTCAACGCGCTGCACGAAACGCCGACGGGCTTGCGCAACACGACATACGCCTTTGACCGCGCGGGATGTGAGGTCGGGCATTACGACAAGCAGCATCTGACACCGGGCGAAACGACCCATTATCATCTGGATTCCGATTACACTTTTGAATATGAAGATACGACGGTCATCGAGCTCGACGGCATCCGCTATGCGTTTCTGACCTGTTATGATTTCTATTTCTATGAGGGCTACGCAAAGCTGGCGCGCGCAAAACCCGACATCATCATCGGCTGTTCCCAACAGCGCTCCGATCCGCATGATGTCTCGGAGATGATGACGAAATTCGCGGCGTATAACACCAATGCGTATGTCGTCCGCGCATCGGTCTGCATGAATGAAAACGGCACCATCGGCGGTGCGTCCATGGTCGTGTCCCCGCGCGGCGAGGTACTGATGAATCTGCGCAGTCAGGTCGGCATGGACACCGTGGAAATTGACCCGAAAAAGAAATTCTATAAGCCCGGCGGCTTCGGCAATCCCGACATGGCGCACTATGAATATATCGAAAAAGGACGCCGCCCGTGGAAATACCGTCCCGCAGGTCCCGCAATCGTACGTCACGACGCGCTCATGCTCTACCCGCGTATCTGCGCCCACAGAGGATTTAACTCCATCGCCCCCGAAAACAGCATGCCCGCGTTCGGTGCGGCAATTGCACTCGGCGCGGAGGAGATCGAATTTGATCTGTGGATGACAAAGGACGGCGAGATCGTCTCCCTGCATGATTCCCGCATCGACCGCGTGTCGGACGGTCACGGACAGATCTGGGATTTGACGTATGAGGAGCTTCTCAAATACGACTTCGGCATCCGTCACGGAGAGGAATTCCGTGGCTTGAAGATTCTGAAGTTTGAGGAAATTCTCAAAAAGTTCGCAGGACAGGTCATCATGAACGTCCATGTCAAGGACATCCGCGGTCTGACACCTGACATCGATGAAGCGATTGTCAAGATCATCGCGCTCATCCGTCAGTACGACTGCGAAAAATACTGCTACTTCATGACGGGCAACGTCCCGATGTTACAGCGCATGAGAGAGCTTGCACCCGAAATTGCCCGCTGTGCAGGCGCGGAAACGATGGGTGAGGACCTTGTTGACAAGGCGCTGGAAACAGATTCCTGTAAGATTCAGCTGTTCCAACCGCATTTCGGCGACGATCCCGACGGTTATGTCAAAGCCGCGTGTGAGAAAGCCCACGCCAACAACATCGCGGTCAACGTCTTCTGGGCGGATGATCCCGCACTTGCAAAACATTATCTCGACCTCGGATGCGATGTCATCCTGACCAATGACTACCAGAGGGTTTCGCTGATTCTGAAATAATATAAAATGACAGGATGCCGTGTGCAAAATACATGGCATCCTGTTCTGTTATTTCGTGTTTTCAAATGCAGTAATGCACCATGCTTCATACGGATTGCCGGCGTCATCGGTGCGCGTCATGCACTCCAGCGTAAGATTCATCCATATCATGCCGAACGATGCTGCCGGGTCTTTCTCCGCAAACCAGCCGATATCCGCATAGAGCTTTGTCACGCGTCCGTGATCATCCGTGATACAGCGGATCAGCTCAAACGGCGTGTGCTCCGAAAGATACGCCTGTCGGGGTTCGGTCGGGAACTGCTCCAGGCACGGA
>JAFYTT010000403.1 GCA_017558715.1 Clostridia bacterium
CCTCAAGGTCTTCTTCCGTCATCTGTCTGACGGCGAATATGCCATCGGTTTCTTCAACTACACCGAACATACCGCAGACGATCCGTTCTACACGTTCAATGCGGGCGTGGTTGCAGGTTGCGGACGTGCGTTCGTCATGCGCGATCTGATCACAGGTGAAGAAGTCGGTCCGATTAAGGATTACTACAATCCCACGATCGAGTCTCACGGCTGCAAGATTTTCCGTGCAAAAGTTGTAAAACTCTGATGGAGCATTGCAAAATCTGCGGTACGGAATTGGAGCGCGATGAGATCGGGCTGACAAAAAAGCTCATCAATCGCGGTGCAACCGATTTTCTCTGCATTTCCTGTCTTGCAAAGAAGTTTGACATGACCGAGGAGGAATGTCGGACGCTGATTGTTCATTTCCGGGACGCGGGATGTCATTTATTTCAATAATACGCATTTGGTACTGCTGTGGGAATTCCTGCGGCAGTACCTTTTTGTGTTTCTGCACAAAACTCGGTCACGTCATTTGTGTAATCTGCGGAAATATCATCTGCGTTTGTAATTACACTTGACGAAATAATTTCTGCATGATATAATGAACTTAAAACCATACAAAGGAGGCAAACACCCATGAGAAAATTCCGGATTCTCTCGTTTTTGCTTGCCGTCCTGTTCTGCTTTGCATCGTGTGACAGCGGCACAGAAATTCTCGAAACCAAAGAAAGCACACCGACGATCGAAATTTCCGAGGACGGCATCCCGACACCGGGTGTGGCTGATCTGTCCGCGTTTTCGGATGAACTCGGGGACGGGAATCGACTGGCACTGACGCACGTGTATGCCTTTGAGCCGCTGCCGGCGTTGGAGGAACACTGGTCATACGACAGTCAACTGATTAACATCCATGACGGGATGCTGTGTGTGACAGTGGAACGGCAGGATGAACGTCATATCATCGTGGAGCGGCAGGTTGCCGTGCTGGATCCGGATCGCGGCATTGTGAAACGGATTCCGTATACGGTCCCCGAAGTCGATTATTACGATGACGATACACTGCTTGAAGGTCTTTGGGGGATGCATATGCTCGATGAAAACACGTTTCTGCATACCTCCTACACCAACATTCTGCACTATACGCCGGATCGGAATGGAGAACTGAAGCCGGGATATCTGATGCTGTGCGATGCCGCAGGCAATGTTGCCGCCGAAAACACCATTCCCGGTGTTGGCAGAAACCGTTATATCACGGCTCTGCCGGACGGCAGAATCGCGGTACTTGGCGAGGACAGCGTCTGTATTTATGACAGGGAACTGCATCTGCTGGGACAGGTCATGGGCAGTCAGAAAACAACGCTTATGATCTCACCCAAGGGAGAAGTGATTGCGCAGGGCTTATACCACGGTACCTATCAGCGCATCGATACAGAGCAGTACCAAAGTGCTGCGGAAACGCATTATGAAAACCCGAAAAACATCACAGGCATTGCAAGTATGTACTTTTCGGTCGAGGAAAGTGCCTATGAGGTCTATTTCACCAACGAAAAAGGTTTCTGGGGTTGTGATGCGGGAGATGCGGAGGCAGAGCTTCTTTGTGACTGGCGCAATTCCGGGCAGGTCTACAACAATCTGACGATTCTCGGTGTTCTTGATGAAAACAGGATTCTGATCTCCGTCCGTGATCCCTTCACCGATACCGTTTCCATCGGCTGGCTGTGCAGAAATCCCTATGTGCTGACGCAGAAAAAGATTCCCATTCGTCTCGGGATCATCAACAAGTACGGTTGGGGTCCGCAGGAAACCATCATAGAAAACGCCGTCAATCATTTCAATGCACACAACAGTGAATATTTCGTGGAAATCATCGATTACAGCAGTGACCGAGACAAATTCGGTGAGATACCCCAAGCCTTTACCGAAGCCATGCTTGCGGGAGACGGTACCGATGTTCTGGTCAACATCGAAACACTGCGCGAAGCCATGCGTATTTACACAGTGAAGCAAGCCTTTGTTGATCTGCGGGATGCGTTCGGTGATATACTCCTGCCGTGTGTGAAAAGTGCGTATGTCGACCCAAACGGCGCACTCTATTCGGTGCCGCTCAATATGTATCTTTCCATGCCGGTCACCCTGGAAACCACACTTCCGTCCGATACAGCGTTGACCCTGGATGTGATGTACGATCTTGCCGAACGGGCGGAACAGAACGGAGATTTTCTGTTTACCCCAAACGGCACGCCAGGTTTCGGTTCATTTACCGACAACTTTTTTGCCGCCGCTGTTCCGTCGTTTGCAAAGGAAGAAACAGGGGAATGTTTCTACGACAGCGAGGAATTCGGAAAACTGCTTACGTTCCTTGAAACCGTGCGGGATCGGATTGCCGGAGATGAGATGGCATTTACCTACCAATACGGCGATTATTCGCTGGAATCCGATGTGCTTTTGGATGCACTGCGGACGGGTGCGGTCACATTCCTTGATTTTCCGTTCTGTACAATCGATGCCTATGCCATCCTGAAGCAGCTGTATGGCGGCAATACCTTTGCTTTGCACGGATATCCGTCACAGGACAAAGAGATCGTCCGATTCCGCTCTGACATCGACATCAGTCTGAATGCCGCATCGAAGGTTCAGCTGGGCGCGGCACAATTTATCGCGTATCTTCTCTCCGATACGATTCAGCTGTTCAGTGCCGACACCGTCCTGCCTGTCACAACTTCTGCAATCGAAGCTCTGCTTGCAACCCCGACCTTTGTATATACTCCCGACACCATGGAACGTTTGGATACCAGCTACAGTGCGGAAATTCTCGAACTGGTCTATCCTGAAGCACTCCGCATCACCTATGACGAGGACGACCTTGCCGCTGTCCGAACGCTCCTTTATAATACCGAAACCACGGTCAACATCGACACGACAGTGCAAACGATTATCAATGAGGAAATGTCTGCATACCGCGCAGGCATCCGCTCGCTTGAAGAAGCACAAAAGATCATGCAGTCGCGCCTGTGGATCTACATCAACGAGTAATCGAATACCCTTCCTATAATAAAATCGGAGGCGATGCTTTTTGGGCATCTGCCTCCGATTTTTATATGTTGTATTTAATCCTTCATCCACTCTTTTTTGTCCTTGAGCGCATCATAAAGCTCCAGATAACTGGTATGACGGGACTTCGGAACGGACTTTTGTGCAACGGCAGAAAGAATGGCACAACCCTCTTCCTTGGTATGGGTACACTTGGTATAGCGGCACTGTCCGATCAGCGGGACAAATTCGCGGAACGTATACGGCAGCTCCTCCACGGAGAAGAAATCAAACCGCACAAAGTCAAGCATCGAAAATCCGGGTGTGTCTGCAAGATAACCATGATACCGTCCGCCCGAGCAATGATCGAGCGAGAAAAGATGAACCGCACGGGTCGTATGCTTGCCGCGCGCGATCTTTTCGCTGATCTCGCCCGTTTCAAGATCCAGATGCGGGAACAGACGGTTCATGAGTGTCGACTTTCCGACGCCCGACGCACCGCAGAACGCGGCAATGTTATTCTGATCGAACGATTCGAGATACGCAGCAATCCGTTGATCCTCCGATGCGGTTTCGGCATCGGTGACAAACACGGTAAACCCGCATTTTTCATATTTGGTCCGCATCTGCTCGGCACGGTGCGCATCCAGATCGGCTTTCGTGACGATCAGCACAGGTTCGATTTCCTGATATTCGAGGATACAAAGCAGCTTATCGAGAAAGCGCAAGGAAGGATCGGGATCCTTTGCCGCAGCGACAACAAACATCACATTGAGGTTTGCCATCGCGGGACGGATCAGCGCATTGCGGCGCGGATAGATCTCGGTAATCATCGCACCTGTCTGCGCACCGCTCGATTGCTTATTTTCCATTTCGTCATCCACGGTCACATGAACACGGTCTCCGACCAGCGGTGTCAGACCGTCATGGCGGAAGGTTCCTTTGGCACGGCAGTCGGTTTCCGATCCGTTTTCCTCACGGACGGTATAAAGACCGCCGACCCCGCGAATGATCGCTGCATCAAATTCCCGGATCACGAAGCATCACCGTTTTCGCCTTCCGCAGGAATTTCTTCTGCTGTTTCCGTTTCTTCTTCTACTTTCGGCGGCTCATAATCAGGACCGCCCGAAACCGTGAAATCAATCTTGGTCGCGGATTTCGGAACTGACGCAAATTCCGGCTTGGACTGTGACAAAATCGTACCGATCGGCTGATCGGATGCGACATAATTGACCTTACCGAGTGCCAGATCGTTTTCGATGAGAATCTTCATTGCCTCATCCCGAATCAGTCCGAGGAAATTCGGAACAGAAACATATTCCACCTTCTGTCCGCGCGAGACAAACAAGGTTACCGTATCACCTGAGGTCACTGTATCGCCCGCCGGCGGATCCATTTTGTACACATATCCGTCAAGCGCCGTATCGTGGTATTCTTCCACAACCTTGCATGCAAGACCCATACGCGAGAGCAGAAGTTCCGCCTGTCGGTATTCCTGTCCTGTCAGGTCTGCCAGCTTGAAGGTCTGTGCACCGAGAGAAACCGTCAGCATCACCGTACATTTCTGGTCGTGCTTTTCGCTGACCTTTCGTGAAGTTCCGGATACCGGTTCCTGCGCAACGATCGTGTTCGCCGGCGCATCGGCATCATATACGGAATCAATCTCAATGTTGTAATACTTTGCAAATTCCATGGAATCGAGCAGGTTGCCGGAGTACAGCATACCGACGAAATTCTCTATTTCAATGGTCTTGTAATCGTCATCACTTTCCGCAATGATCAGCTGCTGCAGAACATAGAAGATTGCAACACCCATAACGATCATAAACGACAGTGCAACACCGAGAATGACAGGAAACATCGAATAACTGCCGCGTCTGCGCTTTCTGCGTGGGGTATCTGTCGGTGTAACCTTTCTCTTGCCGCGGAAAGCATCATCTTCTTCCGAATCGGGTTTTCTGGTCGGGAAGATTGTATCTGGACGCTGACGCAGCTGCATAACACAGCGCATCATGTCCGACGCATTCTGATAACGGTATTCGGGATCCTTTTCCATTGCGCAGAGAATCAGCTGTTCCAGACCCTGCGGCAGAGACGGATTCAACTCTCCCGGAGGTACTGGATTGTCATTGACCTGCATCAGAACAACGGAAACAGAGGATTCCGCATAGAACGGCAGCTGTCCTGTTACCATTTCATACAGCATCGCACCGAGGGAATATAAGTCAGAGCGCGGATCGATCTGCTTGCCCGATGCCTGCTCGGGACTGATATAGTACACAGTACCGATGGCCTTGTCGGTCATGGTCACGGTATCGGTATTCGGCAGCTTGGCAATACCGAAGTCAGTCACCTTGATAACACCGTTTTTCAGCAGCATGATGTTCTGCGGCTTGATGTCACGGTGAATGATACCTTTGGCGTGGGCATGCTCGAGCGCACGAAGGATCTGTTCCATATAGGACAGCGCTTCCTTCCAGCCAATGACGCCCTTGCGGTTCATATAATTTTTCAGGGTAATGCCATGGATGTATTCCATGACGATATACTTAATATCATCTTTCACCGATACATCGTAAATATTGACGATATTCGGGTGATTGAGCATCGCAACGGCGCGGGACTCGTTGATGAAGCGCTTGACCGACTGCGCGTCATTGTTGATCTCTTCCTTGAGCATCTTGACCGCAACCGTACGGTTCATCAGCATGTCATGTGCTTCGAATACGACCGCCATACCACCGATGCCGATGATTTTGTTGATCTTATAACGTCGGTCAAAGACCTGTCCGACGTATTTTTCAAATTGCTCCATGCTCATGCATTATCGTCCTTCGCTTCTTCTTTTTTTTGTGTTCCGAGACGCATCAGTACCACCGTAATATTATCGACGCCGCCTGCCGCATTTGCCGCATCCACAAGCGACTGTGCCATCGCATCCCCGTCATACGGGATATCTTCCGCGATGCCGGAGGAAAGCATGGAACAGATATCGTCTGCTTCCACATATCCCGACAGACCGTCAGAGCACAGCATCGCACAGGCATCACCGTGCAGTCTGGAAAGATCGACCGAGAAGATATCCGATTCAATACTGCGTTCAATACCGACCGCACGTGTAATGACATTGCGGTTGGGATAATCCTTTGCTTCTTCCTTTGTCAGCTTCCCTGTATCGAGAAGATACTGTACCAGAGAATGGTCACGTGTGATCTGTGTCAGACGACCGTGGTTGTAAAGATACAGTCTGGAGTCGCCGACATTGACAGCATACAGTACATCCCCGACTACAAGTGCCGCAACCAGTGTGGTTCCCATACCCTTGAGGCTTTTATCCTTTTCGGTACTTGTATATACCCGTCGGTTGGCATCTGTCACCGCGTGCGCCAGCATGGAGGAATAGTCTCCCTCTGTCGCAATTCCCGTACGTACCGCATCCGAATTCATAAACGATTCCACAGCCGCGACGAAATGCTCACAGGCAAGTGCAGAGGCAATATTGCCGCCGTTGGCACCGCCCATACCGTCGCAGACGACACCGAGTGCGCAGTCAATCTCTTCCCAGAGGCGGATCACAAAGCTGTCCTGATTGTTCTTACGCCGTTTTCCGATATCTGTTTTCCCATTGAGGATCATTGCAGATCACACTCCCTTTCTCCCGATTGTTATGTAATATGATAATTATGTCAAAATATGTTTCTGAATCTGATTTTCACGGTTGCGCAGCTGTCCGCAGGAGGCATTGATATCGGGTCCCAGCGTTCTGCGTACCGTTGCCGTCATGCCGTTTTTTTCAAGGATTGCGGCAAAACGGCGGACATTTCCCATATCAGAGGATGCAAAATCGCGTTCCTTGATCGGGTTGACGGGAATCAGATTGATATGGATCGGCATTTTTCTGCCGACATACTTTTTCATGGTCTGAACGAGCTGTGCCGCACCTTCTGCAGTATCGTTCTTTCCTGCAATCAGCGTATATTCAAACGAAATACGACGGCCTGTTTTCTCAAAATACCGCACAGATGCCGAAAGCAGTTCTGCGATATTCCACTTTTTGTTGATGGGCATGATTTCCGAACGGAGCGCATCTGTCGGCGCATGCAGGGAAATCGACAGCGTGACAGGCATCCCCTCTTCTGCCAATCGGTCAATGCCGTCAACAAGACCGCAAGTGGACAGCGAAATGTGGCGGTAACCGATATTGAGTCCCGCCTCGTCACCGACCAGACGCAGGAATTTCATGACGCTATCGTAGTTGTCCAGCGGTTCCCCGATGCCCATCAGAACGATGCCGGAGATCCGTTCTCCCATATCGCGCTGGGCAGCAATGACCTGTCCGAGCATTTCAGACGGTGTCAGATCACGGACCTTGCCGCCGAGCGTGGACGCACAGAATGCGCATCCCATGCGGCATCCCGCCTGTGTGGAAATACAGATCGTATTGCCATGATGATAACGCATAAAGACGCTTTCGATATTCTGCCCGTCAGACAGCTCCCACAGATACTTGACGGTTCCGTCTTGGGCTGAGACGTATTTTTCTGCAATTTCAGGGTACAGGAGTACCGCTGTCTCATTTAATTTTTCGCGCAATGCCTTGGAGATATTCGACATACCGTCAAACCCGACACCGGCATGCATCCATTTGAAAATCTGTCCTGCGCGGAACTTCGGTTCACCGATGGAGCGGCAGAATTCCTCCAGTTCAGCGACATTCATGGACAGAAGATCGGTTTTGGTTACAGTTTCACTCATCATTCTATTGATACTATGTTACTTGATTCTTTTCATCTTTGCAACGAAGAAGCCGTCACATCCCGCAAATTCATCAGGGAACAGCGAAAGCATACCCGCATCAACGACATGTTCACCGACTGTGAAAGGAACGGGCTCAAATACAGCATGGGATGCAAGGAAACGCGTGACATTATCTTCATTTTCCGCACGGTTCAGCGTACAAGTGGAATACACAAGAATTCCACCCGGCTTGACATAGCGGCTGCAGTTTTCTAAAATGGCATACTGGATGGCGGGAAGACGTTCGATCTCATCCGCGGTTTTGTGGCGGATATCCGGTTTTTTGGAAAGGACACCGAGACCGGAGCAGGGAACATCACATAAAACGCGATCTGCCATCCCTTCCAACTCAGGTACAAAGACAGAGCCGTTCTGTTCTCTCGTTTCAATGATAGAAATTCCGAGCTTTTCCGCACCTTCCGATACAAGCTTCAGCTTATTTTTATGAAGATCGCAGGAAAGAACCTTTCCCTGATTCTTCATCCACAGCGCTGTGGAAAAACTCTTGCCACCGGGACACGAGCAGGCATCGATGACAAACTCACCCGGCTGTGCACCGAGGACATAAGCAGCAATCTGCGACGCCTCATCCTGCACAAAACAGTCGCCGTCCGAAAATCCGGGAATTTCCTCAATCGGACAGTGCCCACGCAGTCGGATGCCGCCCGGAACATACTTTGTCGGCTGATATCCGATGTTCTTCTGCTTCATCGCATCTCCAAGAGCTTCCGCAGTCGTTTTCAGCGGATTGGCGCGCAGGGTGATCGGCGGATTTTCGTCAAACGCACGGAAAATCGATTCCGTCTTATCAAGTCCGTACATCTCCGACCACATTTGGCACAGCCATTCGGGATAGGCGTATGTCACGCTGAGATAACGGACGGGATCCGCTTTTGCATCGGGGAAGCGCAGTCGCTTTTCCTCTCTGCGATACGCATGCAGCACCGCGTTGACAAACGAAACGGCACTCTTTGCGGCAAAACGCTTGCAGAGCTCTGCCGCATCGTTGACAATGGCATAATCGGGAACGCGGTCGAGGTAGCGCATCTGATACAGCGACAGGCGCAGAATGATGCGGACATTGGCATCGATTGAGCGCTTTTTGTCGCAGAGACAGTCGATGATATAGTCAAGCGTAATCTTGCGCTCAACCGTGCCGTAAAAAATCGACGTATAAAGCGCACGGTCGGCACCTTCCAAACCGTTTCGGCGAATGGCGGTGTCTGCCTCAATATTGGCAAATTTTTTGTTGTTTTCGTATTTCTGCAGCGATACAAACGCCGCTTCTCTTGCTGTCATAAATTACCTTTTGATTTCTATTATTTTCAGCGTCTTCTTCTTTCGTCATTGCTTGACACGATCGACCACAGGCGCAGAAGCTGGAGCAATGCCGAGAGCAGCGCCGCCACATACGTCATTGCCGCCGCGGAAAGAACCTTTTTGGCGCCGGACAATTCTTCTCGGTCAAGGGATCCGCCGTCCTCAAGTGCTGTGATTGCACGTCTGGACGCATTGAATTCGACCGGCAGCGTAACAAGCTGGAAAAACGCGACAACGGCATACAGCCAAAATCCGACATAGGCAAGTGTCCCAAACGACAGTAAAATTCCGAACATCAGAATATAGATGGACCATCGGGATGCAAACTGCGTCAGAGAAACAATCGAGGCACGCAGTCTGATCGGTCCGTAATTCGTTGCATACTGCACTGCGTGTCCCGCTTCATGTGCGGCAACACCGACAGCGGCAATCGACGGCGTATGATACACGGCATCCGACAAACGGATCACGTTTGCCTTCGGGTCATAGTGATCGGTCAGATTGCCGGCGATCTGCTCAATCTGTACATGATAAAGACCGTTTCGGTCGAGAATCAGGCGCGCGGCATCATAACCCGTCATGCGGCGTTTGTTCAAAACCTTTTGATATCGGTTGAACGTACTTGTCACAGATGTCTGTGCCCAGAGTGAGAAAATCAGAACCGGAATGAGGAGCAGGATATACGAAATATCATATCCTCCGTAATAGATCACAGGCAATGGAATTCTCCTTTTTACTTCTTATCAAATTCGGGCGTCAGAAGAACATCTCCCGCATCGATCTTTCTGCCGCGGATGAAGTCTCCTGCGTTCATTTTGCCCTTTCCTTCGGGAACGAGTGCCGTAATACCGAGAATTCCTTCTCCGCATGCAGCACAGATCAATCCCTTTTTGGCATCGACGGACAAAATTTTACCGACTTCGCCGTGAACGCCTTCTTTTTCCACAACGACTGTGGAAACAATTTTGATATTCTTGGTTTCTTTTTCGTTTTTCAGAACCGCAACACCGAGCGGCGCGGGAGACAGTGCACGGATTTTATTGTGCAGTGTCTGGGCTGACAGCGAAAAATCAAGTGCACATTCGGCTTTTTCAATCTTCGGTGCATAGGTTGCAAGAGAATCGTCCTGCGCTTCTGCGGATGCTGTGCCGTTTTCAATTTTTTCAACGACAGAAATCAGCAGCTTGCCGCCGGACTTGCCCATGCGGTCATAAAGCGAACCGAAGTCCTCGTTTTCGCCGATTTCGACTTCGTCTTTTGCAATCATATCGCCCGTATCAATGCCGTCCGCCATAAACTGGATCGTATTGCCGGTGACCGTCAGACCGTCCATAATCGCACGCTGAATCGGTGCCGCACCGCGATATGCGGGAAGATGGGAGCCGTGGACATTGATGCATCCGTATTTCGGGTAGTCAAGTACATTGCGCGGCAGAATTTTGCCATAAGCCGCAACGACAATCAGTTGGGGATCAAGCTGTTCCAGCAGCTGTGCAAACGCTTCATCGCGCAGCGTTGTCGGCTGATACACGGTAAGACCGATCGATTCGGCGTATTCCTTTACCGGGGTGGGGATCAGCTTATAGCCACGTCCCTTGGGTTTATCGGGCTGCGACAGAACACCGACGATGTCCCAACCGTGCGCATCTTTATTTTCCCAAAGCGCCGTCAGCTGGTCGCGGGCAAATTCGGGTGTACCCATGAATAAGATTCTCATTTGATTCTTCCTGTTCCAAAAATTCGTTTATTCAGTCTTCTTCTACGACCATTTCTGCGTGGTCGATATACAGAATACCGTCGAGATGGTCGATCTCATGGCAGAATGCTCTTGCAAGCAGACCTTCGCCTTCCAGCGTGATCTTTTCACCATTGCGGTTGAGTGCCTCGACCTTGACGTGCATCGGTCTGTCGGTGTAGCCCTGTCTGCCGGGAACGGAGAGACAGCCTTCCAGTTCATGCTGTTTTCCGTTCTTTTCCACGATAACGGGATTGATGAGCTCCAGAACATTGCCGGGTTCACATTCAATGACGACAACACGGCGCAGAACACCGATCTGCGGAGCCGCAAGACCGACACCGTCCGCATGACGCATCGTTTCTGTCATGTCATCAAGCAGGGTCAGGATTCGTTTGTTGATATCGGTAACGGGACGGCTCTTCAGACGCAGTGCGGTATCGCCATCCTTGAGTATTTTCAGCTTTGCCATGATTGTATTTCTCCTAAAATGATATTAAAGATTGCTTGGATTGACATCGATGGAAACGGCAACTCTGCCTGCGCAGACAGTATACGAATCCGTCATGATCTGATCGAGCAGCGCACGGGTCCGACGGTTCAGCCGACATTTCAGGATCATGCGCATACGGAATTTTTCGTTGACTTTATAAACCTGTGCTTCAAACGGTCCGAAAACCGCCATCTGTACATCATGATATTCTCCGCCCGGCGCGATCAATTCACGCAGTCGGGATGCGATTTTTGCCGCGGCGTTCATAACCTCCACTTCCTCACTTGAGGACAGAGACAGCAAAACGATCTCACAGAACGGTGGAAATACCATCGCTTCCCGCATACGGATTGCGCCCCGATAGAAGGTTTCATAATCCTGCGCCGCCGCCAATTTCAGTATTTCATTGTCGGGACTGTATGTCTGAATGATGGCGCGTCCCGGTTTGTCGCCGCGTCCCGCACGTCCGATCACCTGGGTAATCAGCGAAAACGCCTTTTCCGAGGCACGGTAATCGTCCTGATAGAGCATCGCGTCAGCTGACAGAATTCCGACGAGCGTGACATCGGGAAAATCATGTCCCTTTGTGACCATCTGTGTTCCGAGGAGCACGTCAAAGGTCTTGTTCCGGAACGATTTCAGAATCAGATCGTGGGAAAACTTCTCCTTGGTGGTGTCCATATCCATGCGCTGGGTACGGATGTCGGGAAAGCGCTTTTCCAGATCATCCTCCGCCCGCTGGGTACCGTAGCCGAATGCATGCAGATGCGGTGCCTGACAGGAGGGACACACCTGCGGCGTTCTGACATGGGTTCCGCAGTAATGGCAGACGAGGATCCCGCCGATGGTTCCCTGCGGTTGTGTCGGATCGATGACGGTATCCGTTGCGGTCATACCGCTCTTTTTATGAAGCGTCATCGGTACCGAGCAATGCGGACACATCACGGGATTTTTACAGGACAGACAGGATACATACTTATGATACCCGCGTCGGTTGATAAATAATATCGCCTGCTCATTTTTTTCCTTGGTTTCGGAAAGTGCCGCAGACAGAATCCCGCCAAGCGGCGTATCTCCGCTTCCGTTCAGCGTCTCGCCGTGCATATCTGCCATGATGACCTCGGGAAGACGCGCATTGCCGTAACGGTTTTTCAGCGTGATCAACGAATAGATCCCGCGCTCCGCCTTATAGTAGCTTTCCAGAGACGGGGTCGCAGAGGCAAGCAGCATCAGCGCCTTACTGTGCGCACAACGGAAGCGCGCGGCATCACGGGCATGGTATTTGGGATTGCTGTCGGATTTGTAGGTGTGCTCCTGCTCCTCGTCAATGACAATCATGCCGAGCCGCTCAAACGGTACAAACACTGCCGAGCGTGTACCGATGACGATATCGACCTCACCGCGCTTGACACGCCGCCAGACATCGAGCCGCTCCCCTGCGGACAGTGCAGAGTGAAGCAGTGCAACGCGGTTTCCGTAATAGGAGCAGAAAATCGATACCGACTGCGGTGTCAGAGATATTTCCGGCACGAGCATAATAACCTGTCTGCCGTCTGCAAGCACCTCATCCATCATCGCTTTGATAACGCGGGTCTTGCCGGAGCCGGTACCGCCGTGCAGAAGTGCTGCTTTCGGTTCATGGGTACGGTAGAGTGCGGACAGCTGATCAAGTGCGCCCTGCTGCTCCTCACTTAAAATGTTATCATCCTTCGGCTTTGCCTGATATGCGGATTCGTACGGATTGCGGAAGACCTGCTCACGGCGTACCGTCAGAAATCCTTCCTTAGCAAGCACACGCAGGGCAGTCGATCCGATCACATCCTGTGTATCCAGTGTATTGACCTGCAATTCCTCACCGTCTGCCGCAGCAATTCTCTGCATCACAGCATTGTATGCATCGCTTTTGTGACGATATCCGTATTTTGCGCGCACATCTTCCTTTCCCGCAAGCATTCCGCGGATATCCTCTGCCGGAATCGGTGATGAAACATACATCTGATAAACCGCATTTTCGGAATCGGACAGACGGTATGTGCGGTCAAGCAGACCTTTTTTTACCATCACATCGGCGCATTTGACAGCATCAGCACCGAACGTTTCCGCGATCTTCTCCCGCCGTACAGCACTTTTTTTGAGGAGCAATGACAGAATATCACGTTCGAGCGAAGATGCATCTGCGAGGGATACAAGATACGCCTCGGCTTTGGATCTTTGCTCGTGTTCTGTCGGAAACGCATACAACTCATGGATACGGCGCAATGCCCCCGTCGGAATAATAGCCTTCGCCGCATCACCAAAGGAACAGAAAGTCATTTCCTTCATATAGCGGCAAAGTCCGAGCAGCTCCTCATTCAGAACAAACTCTCCCGAAACGACCTTTGCAATCGGTTTACAGCGATCAAACGGAAACTCCGCCGGAAGGTCTGACTGTGACTGAAGCTCTGTCACAATGCCCATCACTTTTCGGTTGCTGACACCGAACGGCACCATGACAAAGCATCCGACGGACGCTGTCCCCGATTGCTCGGGTGTCAGATAGTAGGTAAACGGTTTATCAACATGATAGGGGATATCCAGAATCCGCACAACCGCATACTGGCGCAATAGCTCACGGCTGTTTTCCTTTTCCATGATATCCCTCCTTTGTCAGAATCGCGATTTTTTATGCTTCTTCGGTTTCTTCGATTTCTTCTTCGTCTTCGTCATCAAAAACGGAAACAGCTGCTTCTGCTGCCGCTTCAACCGCTTCCTTGGTCTGTTCCAGTGCATCTTCCGCAGGCTCTTCCTTGCCTTCGCAGATAACGAAATCGCCGTTATAAAGACGCTTGATTGCGGTCTTGACAGCCTTTTCATCGCGGATTTCGCGCTTGATCATGGAAGCAAGGCTCTTATCGGTTTCCTTGTTTGCAAGCATCTTTTCTGCGATTTCACGCTGTTCGACATATTCATCGGTAACGATACGTGCACACTTCGCGGTTGCGATGCAGAGGGTATAACGGTTGTACTGACCTTTGGTAATTTCATCGATAGACGGATAAATCATGGTATTTGTTCTCCTTTTCGGTATATGGATTGTTGTTTTTTATGTTAGTTATCAAAAAAATGGATCGCGTTTTCAAGATTGCGGCTGACCTTATGCTGCTCGGATGCAATGATGTTGACAATTTCATCGGCAGCAGCTTCGGCACCGTCGTTTTCATTGATGACGATATAATCGTAATCGGGCAGACAGCGGATTTCCTCACGCGCCGTTGCAAGACGGTTTGCGATATCCTCCTCGGTGTTGGTGCCGCGTCCGCGCAGACGTGCTTCCAGCGTCTCGGCATCCGGCGGAAGGACATAAATGAGAACGGCTTCGGGGCAAAGACGTCTGACATTCATCGCGCCCTCGACCTCAATTTCAAGAATCACGTTGATGCCGGAAACCGTGCGTTCGTAAAGCTCCTTCTTCGGGGTACCGTAGTAGTTGCCGCAGTAGGAGGTATATTCGAGAATCTGCTGATCGTCGATGCGATGTTCAAATTCTTCGCGTGTGATGAAATAGTAGTGAACGCCGTCCACCTCACCGACACGCGGCGCTCTGGTTGTCGCAGAAACCGACAGCGCGAAGGTATCGGGATATTTTTTCAGCAGTTCCTTGACAATGGTACCTTTTCCGCAGCCGGACGGACCGGAGAGTACAAAGGGAATACCGGGTAACTTCTTGTTGTTCATTTCATAGGTCCTTTCATGTTGTCAGAGAGGATCGCATTCATCTTCGTCCGTTTCGGCAGATACTGCAGGCTCTGCGGTACCGTTCAGACGCGCCGTAATGGTTTCTGTCATCAGGGCGCACATAATCACATGCCCCGTATCCGCAACCAGAACCGCTCTCGTCTTTCTGCCGCCCGTAACGTCAATGGCACGTCCTTCTTCCTTTGCATCCTGCACAAGACGCTTGATGGGTTGGGATTCGGGGGATACCACTGCAACAATGCGCGCGGCGGCGATCATATTTCCGTGCCCGATATTGATAAACTTACTCATAGCTTGCTCTTTTATTCGATATTTTGAATCTGTTCGCGGATCTTTTCGATCTCGTTCTTCATTTCGATGACGATCTTTGCAATCCGCATATCGTTTGCCTTGGAACCGATGGTATTGGTTTCACGGTTCATTTCCTGAATCAGGAAGTCGAGCTTACGGCCGATGGGCTCCTCGGACAAAAGCATTTCGTCAAATGCCTTGAAATGGCTTCTCAGACGAACCGTTTCTTCATCCACTGCGACCTTATCGGCAAAGATGGCACACTCTGTCAGAATACGGGATTCCTCGATATGCAGCTCGTGATCCTCAAGCACCTGACGCAGACGGGATTCCAGCTTTGCCGCGTAACTGTTGGTATCTTCCTTGGACAGCGCTTCGATGGTCGGAACACATGCTTCAAGCGATGCCTTCTTTGCACAGATATCCTCACAGAGACGCGCCCCCTCTGCTTCTCGCATGGCAAGGAATGCATCCACAGCCTCGGAAAGCACGACACACAGATCGTTCCAGTCGCCCTCAGTATCTTCTTCCGGCTTGGTCACCGCAAAGATATCACGGTTGGATGCGACACGCATAACAGAGATGTCATCCTTGAGATCAAACATATCACGCAGACGGTATAGCGCATCGATATAACTCTTGGTATACGCCTCATCCAGTGCGACGGTAACGCCCTGCGTATCGATCAGATCGATGTTGACATAGATGTCAATCTTACCACGGTTGATGCCGCGTTCTTTGATATAGGACTTAATGCGTTCCTCTAAAAATCCATACAGTCTGGAAATTTTGACGGAACAGTCAAAATAGCGGTTATTGACGGACTTGACCTCGACGGTAATATCTTTACCGCCGACCTGTGCTTTCGCCCGTCCGTATGCGGTCATTGAACGGATCATGGGTGATCGGCTGCCTCCTTGAAACAAACGGTTTAATTTTTGGGTATATATAATATTGTACTCCGAAATCATGTGTTTGTCAACTTTTTCTTCAAAATATTATATAATTATTAACACTTTTACGCCCGTTCCCATGCATTTGACCTGATTTTGAAAATAAATATCAGGAAAATCCCAAAAGCCCCTTGACAAGTTCACAAAAATACATTAAAATAGATATGTTATAGAATGCCCATCGAATGCCCAATTCCTTTTTGCATGAAAACTTTTTTGCGAGATGGTACCGCAGAAGCAGAACTGTATTCAGGGATATCGGCACAATGGTGCTGTAACGACATTTTCATTCGTACCGAAACAAAAATCAAACAAGGAGGAAATACAGATGCATTATGTATTTTACCCCTTGGTTGCTGTCATTTGTCTTGCCATCGGCGTGCTCGGCGGCTGGATCGGACGCAAGCGCATCGGCGAGGCTGCAATCGGCTCCGCAGAAGCAAAAGCACAGTCGATCATCGAAGAAGCTGAAAAGCTCGGTGAGACAAAGAAAAAAGAAGCTCTGATTGAAGCGAAGGAAGAAATCCTCCGCAACAAGAACGAAACCGAGCGGGAACTGAAGGAACGCCGTGCGGAAATCTCCCGTCTGGAGCGCAAGAACGCCCAGAAGGAAGAAGCGCTTGATCGCAAGCACGAAGCCATCGACCGCAAGGAAGAAGCTTTGAACAAGAAGATGAAAGAGAATACCGAAGCCGCAGAGGAAATCGAACGTCTCAAAGCACAGGAAATCACCGTGCTTGAACAGCTTTCCGGTCTGACGGTTGCGGAAGCCAAGAACGAGCTTGTTTCCAAGATTGAGGAAGAAGCAAAGCTCGACGCGGCAAAGCGTGTCATCGAAATCGAACAGCAGTCAAGAGAAGAAGCAGACGCAAAAGCTACCAACATCATCACCCTCGCTATCCAGCGGCTTTCTGCCGATATGGTATCCGAGGCAACCGTTTCTGTTGTGAATCTTCCCAACGATGAAATGAAGGGCCGTATCATCGGTCGTGAGGGCAGAAATATCCGTACCATTGAAACGCTGACCGGCGTCGATCTGATCATCGACGATATGCCGGAGGCGATCACTCTGTCCAGCTTTGACCCGATCCGCCGTGAGGTTGCTCGTCTCGCTCTGGAAAAACTCATTGCCGACGGTCGTATTCATCCCGCCCGCATTGAGGAAATGGTGGAAAAATCCCGCCGTGAAGTTGATGCCATCATCAAGCAGGCCGGTGAACGTGCTGTCTTTGAGGTCGGTATCCACGGCATCAATGCAGAGCTTGTACGCCTGCTTGGCCGTCTGAAGTTCCGTACCAGCTACGGTCAGAACGTGCTCAACCACTCCATCGAGGTTGCCTTGCTTTCCGGCATGATCGCCGACGAGCTCGGTGCCGATCCTGTCCTTGCAAAGCGTGCAGGTCTTCTGCATGATATCGGTAAGGCGCTGACGCAGGAAGTCGAAGGCTCCCATGTCCAGCTCGGTGTCGATATCGCCCGCAAGTACAAGGAAAACAAGGAAGTCATCCATGCCATTGAAGCGCACCACGGTGATGTAGAACCGCAGACGCTGACCGCACTCATTGTCGACGCGGCAGACGATCTGTCCGCCGCAAGACCCGGTGCAAGACGCGAAGATCTGGAAAACTACATCAAGCGTCTGCAGAAGCTTGAGGAGATCGCAGGCAGCTTCCCGGGTGTCGACAAGACCTTCGCCATCCAGGCAGGCCGCGAAATCCGCATTATGGTCAAGCCGGAGGAGGTTTCTGACGAACGCA
>JAFYTT010000043.1 GCA_017558715.1 Clostridia bacterium
GATAAAGCCGTCAGCACCGCCTTCTTCCTTCGGGGGTTCTTCGCCGTAAATGACGGTCGTGCCGAGAATCTTGTGTTCCATTCTCTTGTCTCTGGTGGAGAAGATGACCTTGGAATCGAAGCTGTTGCCGGAGGTTGCGTAACAGCCGGTGGTGATAACACCGAGTGCGCCGTTGGCAAACTTTACAACCGTTGTGGAGAGGTCGTCGGTATCATAACCCGGCCATTCTTCGTCCTTGATGAAGCCGCGGCCCTTGTAGGAGAAGACTTCCAGAGGTTCTGCATTTTCACCCATGAAGTAACGGATGATATCGAACTGATGAATGGTCTGTTCAACAGCCTGACCGCCGGACAGCTCCTTCTTACGCCACCAATCAACACCGGGAACGCCGCCGATTCTGGAGCAGTCGATCATGACAACCTGGTTGTCCTGACAGAACTTGATTGCCGGCTGTACGATGTTTTCCGCATAACGGCACTGGAAACCGCTGGCGGTGATCAGACCCTTTGCTTCTGCAGCGTCACGGATCTTTCTTGCCAGATCCAGATCCAGAGCAAGCGGCTTCTGAACGTGGAAGTGAATACCGCGATTGATCAGTTCGAATTCGATTTCGCCGTGGCAGTACGGGGGAACACCGAGGAAGACCATATCGGGCTTGGTTTCGTCCAGCATCTTCTTCCAATCGGTGTATGCTTCACCGCAGCCTGCCTTCTGCTTGAAGTCTTCTGCGCGTTCGGGAATCAGGTCACACCAGCCGACCAGATCCACGATGTCCTTGAACTGTACAAAATGGCTCAGGTGATACTGTCCGATACCGCCGCAGCCGATGAGAGCGAGTCTCTTTTTCATGATAATAATCCTCCAATTTATATTATATAAATAAAGTTCAATAAAAATCAGTCAGCAAATGCGCAGATGGAAGCGACCTGATCGCGTACCATCTTGTAGTATGCATCCCACGGCTGATCTGCGTCGACCTTGCCGACCTCGGCGGTCAGATAACCGTCAAAGCCGCCTGCCTTGAGACCCGGAACGACCTTGTCCCACTTGATATCCGCATCGGTGATGTCACACCAGATACCGCCCTGGTTGATGGAGCCGTGGTTACGCTTGTAGCCTTTGACGTGAACCTTGTCGATACGTCCTGCGAGGACTTCAACCCAGTGTTCAGAGGACGAGAATGCATGCATGTTGCCTGCGTCGTAGTAGATGGCGTATTCGGGGCAATCGACTTCGTCAAGGAAACGCACCATATCAAAGGGAGAGGTGAAGAATGCGTTCCAGACGTTTTCAAGACCCACCTTGATCTTGCAGCCCTTGATTTCCTCACCGAATTCCTTCATTGCCTTGACGGAGTTCTTCCAGGAAGTGAGCAGCGAACGGGAATCGTTCATGCCGCCGGGAACGGTCAGAATACCGGTTGCGCCTAAGCTTTCAGCAAAGTAAATCTGCTTTCTGACAAGCGCCTTGACCTTTTCGCGGACTGCGGGATCGTTGTCGCCCCACATATTAGCCGTCTGCGAGGTGGAAATGGAGACGACGGGCAGCTTGTACTGCTCGGACAGCGCACGGATTGCCGCGATGTCGCCGTCGGTCATGTCCATGTGCAGACCGTGTGCCGTACCGGGTGCGTCGACGTTCAGTTCAATGCCGTCAAAGCCTGCCGCAGAGATCTGCGCGAACATTTCCTCAAAGCCGGTGTCGCCCTTGACCGACCACGCGTTGATCGATGTTTTCATGTTTTGTTCCTCCTTGTTGTGATCTTGATTTACGATCATAATTTATCAGATACATCATACCACAAAATGGGGCAATTTGTCAAGTCCCCGACATCGATTCCCTTGAAAAAAACAACACGGGAAAAACAGCACAAAACCGTTCCGAATTATTTTCCGCAAACCCCTTGACAAATCCCCAAAAATGTGGTATCATTATAAAGCTGTGAACTACAGTGATGCCCCATTAGCTCAGATGGCAGAGCACTTGACTTTTAATCAAGGTGTCCGGAGTTCGACTCTCCGATGGAGCACCAGAAAAAACCGTCAATCTTACGATTGGCGGTTTTTTCAGTGAAATACGCCGCCGGCGTGTGAAATATTGCCACGCAATGGTTTCATTGCGCGTCAATGTGAAATCGCTGCGCGGTGAAATTTTGCTTCGCAAATGTGAATATGACAATGCCGCAGACAGGAGTTTTTTCGCTCCCGTCTGCGGCTGTTTTTTATCGCAGGAATTGATCCTCGATGTTATAAAATTCGTGTGTGGTATCGTTTTTGCGGGTCTTGTGCGTGATACGCTTGATGCCGCCGCGACCGACGGTAAAAACCGTTCCGCCGTCAAAGCCGGGCTGATAGCCGGAGGACTTACCGACCTTCATCGTATAGGTCAGACGAATACCCTCCCATACAATCGAGAAGTCGTTCATGTGCTCATGACCACAGATGAGGTGCTTCACGTTTCCCGCTTCTTTGAGTGCGGAGAAAAAGCCTTCCTCATACGGAACACCGTCACGGCGGGCACAGCAGACCTCCTCATATTTTTCGCCGAACGCACCGTATCCGTCCCGATACGTTTTCGTTTCGGGATCGTAGGCGGCGTTGTAAGCGGATTCAAACTCGGCGGTCGGTATATGCAGCATGACAGCGATTTCAGCTGTCCCCTCCGACTCCGCATCGATCTGCGCGGCAAGCGAGGAAAACCAGTCCACTTGCTGTGCGTTGACAAGACCGTGGTGGCTGTCCATCATGAACAGCGCGGTCACGATGCGTGCTTCCTCGGTGATGCAGATGACATAATTGCCCACGCCCATCGCAGGGTCACCCTTTTTCATGATGCAGTGCGGGGAGTTCAGCATGATATCCGCAAGATACGAAAGATCGCAGTTGCCCTCATCGTCATGATTGCCGAAAATCGGTGCCCACGGGATATCAAAGGATTCCATGAAGTCGGTAAAACGGCGAATGGAATGATACGTCGCGTCATCACAGACGATATCGCCCGTCACCGTGATCAGATCGGGGTTGACATCACGAATCAACGCATCCAGCGTTTTCAGCGTCTCATTTCCCTGCTTGACCCGTTCCCCAATGTCCGCAAGATGCACATCCGTGATGTTCAGAATGACAAAATCGCGTTCGGGATCTTTTTCCAGCGTATGCGCCCAGAGAAGATCGGCGTTGCGTTCGATCTCCGTTTCGGAAACCGCACGTCCCGTGTACGTCTTCTCTGCCGCTTTTTTCGGATTCAGATTGGCAAGATACGCCGAAAATGCGCTGTACTGCGGCTTATAGCTCATTCTGCCTTCACCAGAATGTCCATAGCATAACGGCCGCTCTTACGTCCGAAGACGGACAGACCGTGATCACCGACTGCACGCAGCGTCAGAACAAAGGATTCCTTTTCACGGAGCTTGAGCAGAAGTGCAGAGGGAATACGGACATCGCACAGATAGCCGTAGGTACCTGCCTCGTCCAGATGGCGGTCGGATGCCTGATAATGATGCGACAGTGCGCCGCGGGAGTCTGCGGGACAGTCAGCAAGCGCGATCACATCAACGACGGTGCCGTCAATGGAGACTTCCAGCGTACCGGGATAGCAATTTTCATCGGTCTGCGCAAAGGTATTGGGGTTTGCACCGGGGTCACAGCGGTAGCCGAGCATATAGTTAAGGTCGATCTTGGAACCCTTGTCTTCTTCCGGGAAGTCATGCGTCATCGGTGCACGGGTGGATGCTTCAAACAGAATATGCACATTGTCAGCGTCGGCAAAACCGGGAATGTCCGCGGTATTAACAGTATAGGAGAAGGCGCCTGCACCGAGACCGTTCTGCTTATTGCCCTGCTGAACGGCAAACGCCTTTGTAAAGCCATCGGCTGTGCACGCGGTCGGTGCAATCGCAAGGACATCTTCACGCTCGCACGCAACATCGAAGAGAATGCCGTTTGTCATGACGGTCTCCTCGCCGTCCATCAAGGACCATGTCAGGCACGCAACACCGTCGACCTCGGGCATGACCATACGGATGACACCTGCCGGGAACGCGCCGTAGCCTTTCCAGACAACGGAGAATTCGCCCATATCGCAAATGTCGGGATGTGCGCCGTACGCCGCATCGGACACCGTCAGCTGCCAGACGACATCAAGCACCTTGCCGTGACGATGATCGGTAAAGCTGGAACCGAACATCGGGATATCAACGGATTCACCGGCGCGGACGGTCTTCATCGGCGGATGATCGGCACCGAGGTAATCCTGCGCATGGAGATCACGCAGAGACATGCCGTAGATGTCATAGCCGAAGTCCTTATCGGAATTGTCGATCTTATAGTAGCCGTTGAATTCATTGACAACATCGTGGAACTCCGTGAAGACAAAGCCGCAGAGCTTGTCATGCAGACGGAATTCGTTCATCATGTATTTATACTGCCAGGAGATATCGGAGTCGCCGGCGTTGCCTTCAATACCCCAGACATTACCGCATTCGCTGTTCATGCAGGGCACGTCTTCCATGGTATAGCCTGCCTTGAAGTTGTACTGCGAACCGACATACGCGCCATTGCAGAACGAATCGACAACGTCCTTGACGCGTTCGTAGCCGTTGGAATAGAAGTGCCAGGTATTGACATCGGTCTTGGTGTGGTCCCAGTTACAGGGAGAGTTGTCCTCGACGAGACGTGTCGGGTCGAGCGCCTTGACCTTTTCCCAGCAGGAAACGACCCATTCCGCTGTTTCGGGCAGATATTCTCTTGCCTTTGTACCGTCTTCCTTTTCATAGTTGGTAAACAGACCCCATGTTTCGTTGAAAACAACCCAATAGAAGATCGACGGATGGTTGCGGTCGCGCGTGATCTGCTCGACGAGTTCCTTTTCGTACTGTTCGCGCGTTGCGGCAATCGGATCCGCCCAGAAGCACGGCAGGTCTTCCATGATCAGAAGACCGAGCTTGTCTGCCCAGTACAGCTTCAGCGGTTCTTCTGCCTTGATATGAATACGCGCCATGTTGATGCCGATGCGCTTCAGACGGAGAATTTCCTCCTTGCAGTCATCGTCCGACGGCAGCGTGAAAAAGCCCTTCGGGTTGAACGACTGGTCAAGCACACCGTTGATATAATACGGCTTGCCGTTCAGCGTGATATAACGGTGACCGTGCTCACCAAAGACACCGGTACCGATCTCGCGGATACCGACATAGGTGGAAACAACGTCATCACCGAGTGTTAGCGTACCGTCGTAAAGATTCGGCTCCTCGGGCGTCCAGAGCATGGGATTTTCGATCTTGAAGGAAAGCGATGCGTGATTGTCACACACAGCAGCAGATGCACAGATGTTGGCAAATGCCGCGGTAACGGTCATACCGTCCTCCGCACCGTCGGTTACGATGTCATAGGAGACAGTGCCGTCGAGGGCTGTTTTGGCAAAGAACGCGGAGATATATGCCGCCGCTCTTGCCTCCAGCCAGACGGTCTGCCAGATGCCGCGTGCGTCGCCGTAGCCCTGCTTGCCGTAGGTCTGGTTTCTGCCTGCATTGTCGGTCGCCGAGACTTCAATGACGTTTTCGCCATCGCGGTTCCAGACAGCGGTGACCTCACAGTCAAAGCGTGCATAGCCGCCGGTATGTCCGCCGACAACCGTACCGTTGACCTTCACGGAGCAGGTATAGTCAACCGCACCAAAGCAGAGGAAGATACGGGGCGCGGAGGTGTTCCAGCAGACGGTTCTGCGATAATAGCCGGTGCCGTTGTCCCCGCAGGCGATGCCGGACATGGGAGATCCCCACGGATACGGAACTTCAATTTTGCCGTCATAGGCGGGTGCATCGAGCATCTGTCCTTCGGGCGCAAAGGAGAAATCCCAGGTACCGTTGAGATTGTACCAGTCGGAACGGGCAAAATCCGGCTGGGGATATGCTGTTTTGAAAATCATAGGTAATACCTCGCAATCGTTTTTCTTTCATTGTACCATTCTCTGCCCGCGATGTCAAGAGGAGTGCCGGGAATTTTCCGAATCCGGCGTTAAAAAAGTCGGGCAAGTACAAGACCTGCCCGATGTTTGACCTTATTCTGTTTTTCCTTCTATGACACGTACCATCGCATCATAACCGCCATTGGCACTCAAAGCGACCACCGCTGCATTGAAGATCAGCAGTACAAAATCGGATGCCGCCGTTCTTCCGCCGAAAATCGCCGTAACCGTCATGACAATCAGTGCAATCAGATAGCTGTAAAGCTGTGTCGGAACGCGCCGAATCCCAGGCAGACCCTTGGTCAGCTGGGTCAGAATCAGCACCATACCAAGTGTCCCGGAATAGGTTCCGAGCATTTCCCATGTCAGAAATTGTCCGTTCATGTTTCCCTGTCCCCTTCCTTGTTCACCATCGCCTCGTATAACTTCCGCAGAAGATCATCCCCGAACTGGTACGCCGCCAGATACTGCATCGTCACATCGGCAAGACCCGCCAGACGCTGTACCTCCGCCTTATAATCGACTGTCGGTTCTGCCGTCTTGAGCAGTCCGCGGATGCCGAAATTCGCATCGGGTTTCCCTGCAATGCCGCGGACACCAGCCGTTCCCCATTGCCAGATGCGCAGATTCGGATACTGCCCGAGATCCGGCAAAAGCTCTCTGTTTCTCCACAGTGCCAGCCACAGACCGAATTCCCCAAGATCATCGAGCCGGTTCTTCAGAAAATCGGGATTGGTATACACCATGACAGGCATTCCTGCTTCTATGATGCGGCGGCAGAATGTGCGGACAATCGCCGTCAGCTTCTTTTTGTCCTTGGGCAGTCGGCTATCCTCCACGTCAACCGCCGCACCAAGCTGCAGTTTTGCGCGGTATTTGGCTGCTGCCGACAAAAACACCGCTGCTTCTTCCGCCGCTTCCGCTTCATTCAGCGCCGTCAGATAATGGTACGCACCGCAGACCATGCCTGCACCCGAAGCACCGACCACGTTTTCATGAAAACGGCTGTCCGTGAAATTGCGCAGATTTGCATCCGTCAGAGACCGTCCCTGCGTTGCTTTGATCATCGCAAAACGGATGCCGTCTGCATACGCGGCGCTCCAGTCGATCCGTCCCTGGTACGACGATACATCCACGCCGCGAAGGTTGGTATCAATCATGTCTGCCGCCCTCCCCCATCTCCCGTTCCAGGTCGTGTACGCGCAGAATCAGGTTTTGCAGCTGTTCGCGAATGGCACCGAGATCCCTTCTCTGCTGCAAAACCGTATCATTGAGTGCGGATACGGTACAGCGGATTTCGGTCAGTGCGCGTGTGTTGTTGGTGATGGTCTTCGCCAGTCCCGCAAGTGCGGTAAGCAAGGTCAGAAGTCCCATCAGGATTTCCCAGGTCATAGACACCTCCATTTCAAAACTTTGTTCGTTTGCATATCTATTATAGCATAATATTTTGGTTTTGTCAATAGATTTCCGCTCAATTGTTCCATTGAATGGAAATTTCGTTCTTTTCAACAACACGGAATCCGTTTGTGCAAGCTCATTTGTTCTGTTTTTTGTAGTATCATAGAGTCTCATCCGGCTTTGTGCACGCACGGTTTCTTCCATAAAAGATTTCGGAAAAATCGACGCAGAATCTTGACAATTTCTGTCGGATATGATATACTGTAATCGTCAAGAAATTGGGAAGAATATTCACTTGGTATCAAGGAATCCGCAACTGCGGTGTTCTCTTTCCAAAGCAAGATATTTCGACCGCTCCCGGTCATCCAGAGCTGTACTGTACACGGTACCATCTGTCGGGAGCCAACGCCATACGGACAGCCGGTCGAATGCCGATTTTCCAAATCTGCGGCAACTTCTGTTGCTTTTTTATTGATTGCTCCGGGGAGAATCTCTCCGAGCGAGCATTTTATGAGTTGGTTACTTTATAACCGGGGCACATGGTCGGGCGACCGGGCATGCTGCCATTTTTGTGCGGCGGATCGCCGTCGGCGCAACAAACTTGTGAAAAGGTCAATAAGAGTAGTAAAAGTACACCCTTGCTTACCCGAGAGAACCGTGACTATATAGACTCTGATACCATCGTATGGATTTCAAGCGAATTCCGTGCCTGTGCACGCGATACAGCGGAACACTACCCGTACCGCAATCGCTTCCCTGCCCGCCATCCGAATACAAAAGCCTTTTTCTACCGGTGTTGTGCCGCGGATATGTTTTCCGCATCTGCACAAGCACCGATTTTTTATTTTCCGGGAGGCAAGACCACCATGCAGAAGATCATTGAGCTTCACAACATCATCAAGGAATTTGACGGAGAACGCATTCTCGACAACATCGATCTCGATATATACGACAAGGAATTTATCACGATTCTCGGTCCGTCCGGCTGCGGTAAGACAACCACCCTGCGCATCATCGGCGGCTTTGAAACGCCAGACTCCGGTGAGTGCCTGTTTGACGGCAAGCGCATCAACGACATCCCCGCATACCGCCGCAATGTCAATACCGTTTTCCAGAAATATGCACTGTTCCCGCATCTCAACGTGTTTGAAAACATCGCGTTTGCGCTGCGTCTGAAGAAGGTTCCCGAGGACGAGATCATCCGCCGCGTTCGTGAAATGCTCGATATGGTCGCTCTGCGCGGCTTTGAGCACAAGAACGTCAACTATCTCTCCGGCGGTCAGCAGCAGCGCGTTGCCATTGCCCGAGCACTCATCAGCCATCCGCGTGTCCTTCTGCTTGACGAACCGCTCGGCGCACTCGACTTAAAGCTCCGCAAGGACATGCAGAACGAACTCAAACATATCCAGCAGCGCACCGGCATCACCTTTATTTACGTTACCCATGACCAGGAAGAAGCGCTGACCATGTCCGATACGGTTGTTGTCATGGCAGACGGTAAGATCCAGCAGGTCGGTACGCCGATCGATATCTATAACGAACCGGTCAATGCGTTTGTCGCAGACTTCATCGGCGAATCCAACATCGTCGACGGCGTCATGATCGAAGACGGACGCGTCCGCTTCTCCGGCAAGGAATTTGTCTGCGTCGACGGCGGCTTTGGAAAGAACGAAGCGGTTGACGTCGTTGTCCGTCCCGAGGATGTTGACTTTGTCGCGCCGGAAAAGGGTATGCTCGTCGGTACCGTTACATCGGTGACGTTCAAGGGCGTTCACTATGAGTTTATCGTTGACATCGGCGGTTTCAAGTGGATGATTCAGTCCACCGACTTTGTCGACCAGGATGAACGCGTCGGCATTTCCATCGATCCCGATGCCATCCACATCATGAAGAAGTCCGAATACTCCGGCAAGTACGGCGACTACTCGTCCTTCTCCGATGAGCTGGACAGCCTGTCCGATGCGGATACCGTTGAAGAGGAGTAAGCGCTCATGAAGAAAAAATCGCTCGGCGGCGCCCTCGTTGCTGTGCCGCACATCGTATGGAGTGCGCTGTTCATCATCGCACCGCTGCTCTTTGTCCTGTATTATACATTCACCTCGCCCGAGGGAGGATTTACGTTTGATAACATTCTCGGTCTGACCGAATATGCCGACATCTTCCGTACCTCGATCGAAATGTCGATCATCGCAACCTTCTGCTGTTTTCTGATCGGCTATCCGCTTGCGTATTTCATTGCCCGCTCCACTGAACGGCAGAAGAAGATTTTCATGATCCTCCTGATGCTTCCGATGTGGACGAACCTGCTCATCCGTACCTACTCGATGATGGCAATTCTCGACGACGGCGGATTCTTAAACTCCATTCTGCTCGCACTTGATTTAGCCCCGGTACATATCGTCGGTACCAAAGGCGCTGTCATCTTCGGCATCGTCTATGACTTCTTCCCGTACATGGTGCTTCCGATCTACACGGCGATTGAAAAGATCGACCGTCGACTGCTGGAAGCCGCAAGTGACCTCGGCTGCAGCAATGCACAGGTCATGACACAGGTCATTCTTCCGCTGTCCAAGTCGGGTATTGTTTCCGGCATCACGATGGTCTTCGTTCCGTCCATTTCGACCTTCTATATTTCCCAGAAGCTCGGCGGCGGTACCTTTGAGCTGATCGGTGATACCATTGAACGCCAGTTCCAGAGCTACTCCACCTACAACATCGGTGCGGCGATTTCGCTCGTCATGATGATTCTCATTCTCATCTCGCTCGCCATCATGAACCGCTTCTCCGACGGCGAGGAAACTGCCGGACGCCTGAAGCGCTGATCCCGCCAAACGATCATCTCAACGAAAGGAACAACGCAATCGCTCATGAAATATTTTTCCAAAATCTATATTGCGGTGGTGTTCATGCTTCTGTACATCCCCATTCTGGTACTGATGCTGTTCTCCTTCAATAAAACCAGCAATACCGGCGCGTTTGACGGATTCTCGCTGTACTGGTACAAAGAACTGTTCAACAGCCCCGAAACGTTCACCGCACTCAAAAACACGCTGATTCTCGCTGTCAGCACGGCTGTCATTGCCACCGTCATCGGCACTGCAGCTGCGGTCGGCATGGTTAAGATGAAAAACCATGTTCTGCGCACCGCCATCCAAAGTGTAACCAACATCCCGATGATGAACCCCGATATTGTCACGGGTATCTCGATGATGCTTCTGTTTGTCGCCATCGGTACGTTTGTCGGTCTTGCAGACAAGCTGTCCTTCTGGACCATGCTGATCTCGCATGTCACCTTCTGTCTGCCGTATGTCATCCTCTCCGTTCTGCCGCGTGTCAAAGCCATGGACAAATCCATTCCCGAGGCGGCACAGGACCTCGGCTGTACGCCCATCCAGTCCTTCTTCAAGGTCGAGCTGCCGATGATCATGCCCGGTATCTTCTCCGGCGCGATCCTCGCATTCACAATGTCACTGGATGACTTCGTCATCAGTTATTTCACCAACGGCAACGACTTTCAGACATTGCCCCTGCTCATTTACTCAATGACCAAGAAGGAAGTCAAGCCCGACATCTATGCGCTGTCCACGCTGATGATCATCGCCATCACTGTGCTTCTCATCCTCTCCAACTTCTCCGGCAATAAGGATGATATCGATCGCCGCCGTCATGAAAAAATGATTGCCAAGGCTTCTGCCCAAAAGCCTGCGGCAAAGAAGAACTGAAAGGAGCGGTGACTCTCATGAAACATGCCATTCTGCTCCTTACCCTTTTGCTTTCCCTGTTTTTGTTATGCTCCTGCGGCGAATCAGGCGGTGTGGTCACGCTGAACGTCTACAACTGGGGTCAATACATTTCCGACGGCTCCGAGGGCTGTGCCGATGTCAACGCGATGTTCGAGGAATACTTTGAAGAAAACTTCGCAGACGAATACGGCTTCTCGGTCGATGTCAATTATACGACCTATGCTTCCAATGAAGATATGTACAACAAGCTCCGTTCGGGTGCTGCTTCGTACGACGTCATTTTCCCCTCGGACTATATGATTCAGCGACTGATCAGCGAAGACCTGCTGCTCCCCCTGCATTTTGAAAACATCCCCAATTATCAGTATATCGACGAAAACTATAAAAACCTCTACTACGATCCCGACAATGCATATTCCGTTCCGTACATGTTCGGTATGGTTGGCGTGATTTACAACTCCGGCATTGTCGCTGAGGAAGACATCGGTTCGTGGGATCTGATGTGGAATGAGAAATATCAGGGAAAGATTCTGCAGTTCAACAACCCGCGTGACGCATTCGGTAC
>JAFYTT010000404.1 GCA_017558715.1 Clostridia bacterium
AAGGCGTTGCAATTCTCCGTCACGAAGGTGTTGACGTTTCCATCACCGGTAACTCCACCAACCCGACCAGATTCCAGCACCCCGTTGCAGGTACCTACAAGAAGTGGGCACTTGAAAACGGCAAGAAGTACTTCTCTGTCGCTTCCGGCGGCGGTACCGGTCGTACCCTCCATCCCGACAACATGGCAGCAGGCCCCGCTTCCTACGGTCTGACCGATACCATGGGTCGTATGCACGGTGATGCGCAGTTCGCAGGTTCTTCCTCCGTTCCCGCTCACGTCGAAATGATGGGTCTCATCGGCGCAGGTAACAACCCGATGGTCGGTATGACCGTTGCTTGTGCAGTTGCAATCGAAGAGGCTTGCAAGTAATCTGTAAATAAAGGTTTTTTGACCATTTTTCAAGACTCCCGGATCTCGGTTCGGGGGTCTTTTTTTGCGCTGTTTTTTGCTTTCGATAACGGTGTACTTGCTTTTGGGGAAAGCCTGATATTTTTCGGTAATTTATAAGCAGTATGATTTGCGGACTAAAAATAATGCCAATAAGTTTTACGATAACTTAAATAAATTGCTTGAAATATGATGCATAATCGTATATAATAATAGATGTAACAAATTGTGGCAAATATTTTTGGAGACTATGACATACATATGATCAGTATTGAGATACTAACAAAACATGTTGCCGCCGCGAAACAGCAGGATCGGGAGGCATTTGTCTTCCTGTTCAATCATACAAAGGATTATATCTACAGCGTCGCATATTCTCTGATACAAGATACACAAGAGGCTCAGGATGTTGTCCAAGAGGTCTATCTGCGGGTTTGGATGCATCTTTCTGATTTGCATGAGGATCGTAGTTTTTTACGATGGATTCATTCGATTACATTCAATATCAGTCAGGATCACCTTCGTCAAAAAAAGCAGGAGCAGAATGCATTGGCATCTGTTGCGGAAGATATGATGCTGCAGAAAACCTCCTTTGATGAATGGTTTTTGCGGTCATGGAAGCAGGAAATCATTCGTGATATGGTGCAGGCGCTGCCGGAGGAACAAAGAGACGCTGTTTATCTGTTTTATTTTCAGGACAGAACCGTCGGCGAAATTGCAGCTATACAGAACTGTTCCATCAACACCGTCAAAAGCCGTCTGTATTATGCAAGAAACACCTTGCAGAAATTGATTGAAGCAGAAGAAAAGAAAACAGGTGAGCTGCGTTTGTCACCGGCGGTTATTGCAATGACCTCGGTCATGATGCTCCCAATGGTGCCGATATCCCTACCGCATGCGGAGTCTATACGGATTCTGATGGCTGTTTTTGCTGCGGCGGAAAGTATGAACGGCGGAATATCTTTTGCTCAGGTATATGACGAACAGGAAACGGCTGCCGCTCAGGGCTTTCTTCGCCGGATCTTATCGGTCATCGAAAAGCATTGGATTATCCGTATTCACAGCAGTACGGTGATTGTTCTGCTTGCCATGGTGATTCTTTTGGCATTTGGATTTGTTTTCATCGGACGGGTTCTCGAACGGCAGACAAGTATTTCCGATGGATATCCGTCTGCACAAACAACAATCGTCGATAACGCAGAGGCTGTTCCGACACCGGCAAATCCTGTGGAAGAATTTACGCCGACAGCGCCCAACATCCTTGCACAAGGGCAATGTGGGGATACGGCACAATTTACGGTTACCGATGACGGTGTACTCCGAATCACGGGGAAGGGACGTATTGGTCTGGAAGAGACCTGGCGTTGGACAGCGCTTCTGAACGGCGAAGATCAGTCGCTATTCTCGATGGAGGAATTGGATCCTTACCGTGATTTTGTAAAAGAGATTATTGTGGAAGACGGTATCACGGAAATCGGGTATGCAGCCTTTGCAAGGGCGAATATTGAATCGATATCCCTGCCTGACAGTTGTACTCGCGTGGCAGCCGGTTCATTGTTTGCATGTGCATCCTTGAAGGAGTTTGTGTTCCCGCCGCATGTTGTCGATATTGAGGACTGCGTTCTAAAGGACTGCATATCATTGAAAAAACTTGTGGTTTCAGAGGATGCAGCTTATATCGGAAGTGAAGCGTTTTCCTGCTGCTTTGAACTGCAGGAGATTGCATTCCGCGGGAATGCACTGAAAAAAATCGGGGGTGCAGCATTCAATCAGTTGTCCTCTTTGAAGACACTTCAGTTACCGGACAGTGTTGAAAGAATCATGTCGGGCGCGATTTCCCATTGCAGTATAGAGATGCTGGATTTGTCCGGTCTGAAAAATCCTGTGATTGACGGCAGTGCTATCCGCGACTGCAATGAGTTGAGAACTGTGCATATGCCGGAACACATGGACAGGATTCGCACGACAACGATATACAATTGCCCGAATCTGACAACGGTTGTGCTTGGTGCCGACACGAAATCCATCGATCAAAAGGCGTTCCATAATGCGGCACTGTCGGAAATCACCATTCCTGCAAGTGTTGTCAGTATTGCCTCGGGGGCATTTGCCGGGAATCGCAATCTCGCTGCAATAAGGGTGGATGATGCTAATCCGCATTATTGTGATGTGGACGGTGTTTTGTTTCATCGGTCGATGGATACCATTCATACATATCCCAGCCATCGAGCAGAAACTTCTTATATTTTACCGGAATCGGTTCGCACCATTGGGAACATGGCCTTTGCATATAATAAGTCTCTGACCACACTTGTGATTCCCGGGGATGTTATGGTTCTTGAGAAGCAAGGCGTGTATCAGCTTCCTTCGCTCACCGGTATCTATTTTCAGTCCTCCTTGCCGCAGATATGGGCGGTTAATGCAATGACCGGCTGTAATAAGCTGACCTTATATGTTTCAAAACCAACAGACGGAATGGTGGATGGGACATGGTCAGCGCCGGACGGCACGGTTTATCCTATGGAAATCATAAAAAATCCTGAAACATAAAACCGTTTGGCTCAATTTTCCGTCTTTTATTATGAAAGAACGATTCCAATGCGTATATTCAGATACAGCAAACACGTATATCACAGCAGATTCGTGCAGATTTGATCCGCATCGATGCAAATGTGTCGAAAATGCACAAAAACTCAAAAAATAAAAATCAAAATTTGTCATCCAATGGATAATATATTCTTTGACGAATCTACATGTTTGTGATATAATGAGTATGTATAAAGATACCTGTTCAAGGTCAGATTTTGCAATACATTGCATTCATTTTGTACAAATCGCCGTAAGTATATACAAAATCCAACGCAATGTAAACGCATATCCATTGTCCCGGCGGAAGCTCTGAAGGAGGCGAACATACGAGAGAGCGCAGCGGTTATCCAATACCGCAGTATATTCGATTCTGTTGGGAGGTCGGAACCTTGAAGCATTGGGCAATCTGAAATAAACTTATGAAAGGAACAAAGTTATGAAAATGTTCAAACTTTTAGCATTCGTTCTTGCTGTCTTGATGATCATGACTTGCGCTGTCAGTGCAGGACAGTATGACGATGTATTTGAGGGTCTTACTTTTTCCGAGTATGCTCTGTATGAACATGGGACTCTCAACGCCGTGCAATTGCGTGCTTTTGCAGTTGACCCCAACGGCAAGTACTATTACGGTGGTTTGCTCGATGGCGGTGATTCCGCTATTATTCCCACTGTTTATCAATTCGATGCTGCTACCGGTGATCCGGTCAGCTCGTATCAATTTGATAAAAACGAAGACGAAGGCGCTTTCATCAAAGCAATTGCTGCCGATGACCGCGGATATGTCTATATGGGTGTTGCTAACGAGGAAAATAATGGTGCTGTTTACTTTGCCATCTGCTCCGAAAGCGGTCTGACCGAAATCAAGTGGGTCAAGATTGAAATTGAAGGTAAAGTTGGTGTCAACGGCGCGGCGGTCTGTCAGCTGGACGACAAGTATTATTTGTATTTCGTAACAAACTATGATACCGACAGACTCTATTGCTATGATGTCACCGATGTCAAGAATCCTGTGCTGAATACCGAGTTCGGTTTGAATGACAGCATCGGTTACATCGATTTGACTGACGCCTACAACATCGCAGATGCCAACAACATCGCGGTTGATGAGGATGGTTATTTCTATATCTGCGCAAACACCGGTACCGGTTCCAAGGGTGACAAGCTGTTCAGAATTTCCGCTGACGGTACAGATGTGATCGCAACTGCTGATATTTCTGAATGTTTCGGTGTTTCGATTTTGGAACATGATTATCTTGCAGTTTGTACTTATGAAGGTGCTGATTCCAAAGTTCATATTCTCAACCGGCAAGATCTGTCCACAGTTACCGTTGTTAGTTATGACAAAGCAAATAACTTCACACAACTAGGTGTGATTGGTAACCGTATCTTTATGGCTGATCAGGGAGCTGATGCTGTACTCGTATCTTCAGAAATCAACTTTACGACTTCTGAAGAACCGAATGTTCCCACCACAGCAATCGGAATTCCTTTTGTAGATGAAGGCACAATCACAGTTGATGGTCAAAAGGATGCTGCATATGACAATGCAGTCGTATTTGATATTGCTACACCTCTCGACACTGCTTCGAGCAACGCATCTGCAAAAGCATCAATGATGACAAACAATGGTTTGTTGTATCTGTATATCGACGTAACAGATCCTGAAGTGAATACTCCTGTTACAGATATGCAGGTAAATGCACCTTGGAACACTGATTCTTTCGAATTTCTGTTCCAGACTCATAATGACGAGTTTGACGATATTCATCAGTTCCGTATTGACGTTTCTGGATATGCTTCTTATTATATGAACGAATCTGGTGATGTTCAAGCATACGGCTCGGACGCCGACAAATATTTTGAAGCTTATGGCATTCGTCGTAATGAAACAGGTTACATTGTTGAAATGTGCATTGACATGAAGCCGTTTGGCGTTTCGGCCAATGAAACGATCGGTATTCAGATGCAGCTCAATGACGTTCTGAATGCCAATCCCAATGAAGTAGGTGCTTTTTATCATTTGAAAGGTACTGCACATGCATTTAATACAGAATACTACACCACAGTTTACGTTGGCAGTGGTGAATCCTATACAACAACGCGCGTAACAGAGACAGAAAAAGCAACCCAAACCAACCACGGCAACGTTACATACGTTTCCTCTGATGCCATCAAAGTCGACGGCGCCAAGGATTCTGTATATGCCGATGTCACCCCGATTGCAGTCAAGTACGAAGGCGGTCAGGCTGTTACAGATATGACTGACGGAAACGCAAATGTCTATCTTGCGACAAATAATGGTTTTCTGTATGTTTATGCCGAAATCAATGACACAGAAGTCGTTACGCCGACCGAACAGCAGCAGACAGAATGGCCTTGGGAAACCGACTCTCTTGAAATGTTCATTCATTCAGGTGATATCTATCAGTTCCGAGTAGACAATACGGGTTACCCATCTTTCTATCTGAATCCGAACGGCGATATTCAAGCTTATGGTCCCGATGCTGCATCTGACTATTTTATATCTTATGCAGACGGCAAAATAGATGGCGGTTATACTGTTGAATTCTGTATCGATCTCAAAAATTTTGGCGTGTCCTCCGGAACGGAACTGGGAATTAATTTCCAACTCAACGACCGTTCTGAAGATGGTTCGCAGAGATTTATCTATAACGGTGTTTCTGACTCTTGGAATGTCGATATGTATGATCGGATTTCGATCGGTGTTGGGGAATCCTATGTTGCATCCGCAAAACCCGTTCCCCCTATTCAGAAGATTCCTGAAAGCAATCGCGGTTATGTTAAAAATATTGGTACAACTCCAATTACGGTAGATGCCCAAATGGACGAATCTGTCTGGGTAAATGCTCTGCAGATTCCGATTGACTGTTTGAACAGTGGCGAAAATACCGGTACAAGCGGTATCGCATACCTGCTTTGGGCAGAAAACAAATGGTATCTTACAGTTGATGTTAAGGATGCAGATGTTGTAGTGCCTACAGAAGAGGCACAGCAGAATCATCCCTGGACAACCGACTCTGTTGAAATTTTCTTCGATTTCGGTAATCAGCATAAGGAGTTGGTAAAGCAGTATCGAATTGATTGCGCAGGATATCCCTCCTATTATGTGGAAACCGGTGCACATTACGCATACGGTGAAGCGGCAAAGCCGTACTTTGGAAATTACGCAGTGAATATAACCGATGATGGTTATATCATTGAGATGTGCATGAATATGGAAGAGTATCATCTCATAGATGGTTATGAGGTCGGTATTCAACTGCAGATCAATGATATGAAGGGAAATAATCCCGATGGAGCTGCTGCAGTTTACAACATGTGGTCCGCAATGGGAGCAGGCTCCTGGGATGTTCATGCATATGACTATGTCACCTTGGGTGGTATTGCCCGCGGTATAATCCCTCATGTGGGATCTAGTGCTGTGGTTGTTGATGGTGAAAAGGATGCTGCATATACTGACGGCATGGATTTTGCTGTTGATACTCTTGTTGCCGGTAATGATACCGGTACCTCTGCAGATGCATACATGCTTACAGATAACGGACTTCTGTATCTTTATGCGGAAATAGCGGACAACGATGTTGTGGATCCCGATCCCAATTTGCAGTCCACAGAACCGTGGTTCACGGATTCTCTGGAACTGTTCATTCAGGAAATGCACAGTGAACATATCCACCAGTTCCGCGTGGATCACTCCAATTATCCGTCTTATTATATGAACAGCGATGGTATCCGTCAGGGATACGGTCACGATGCTGCTGCCGCATATATGAAAGCATACAGTGCGAAAAAGACCGATACAGGTTATATCGTTGAAATGTGCATTGACCTCAAGCAGTTCGCTGTTTCTGCGGGGGAAGAAATTGGTATTCAGATGCAGATCAATGACAGACGGACAAATGGCGATCAGTCATTCTATCATCTGAACAAGGGTGGTGCATTTGATCCTGTTTATTATGAAAGCGCTGTTATTGGTGTCGGTGAGGATTATGCCGGCCGTGATGTTATGCTCGGTACCTCCATTGGCGATGTTCCCTATATCAAACCCGATCGAATTGTCATTGACGGTCAGTACAGCTCTGTTTGGGACAATGCACTGAAGGTGGAAATTGATCAATTCAACAATGGTGACGAAACCTGTGGTACCGGTGCAACCGCGCACATGTATTGGACAGAAGGTAAGTGGTATCTCTTTGTCGATGTCAAGGACAACGATGTCGCTGCTCCCGATCCTATCATGCAGGAAAATGAACCCTGGCGTACAGACTCTGTTGAAATGTTCTTTGACTTTGGCCACGAGCATTCCGATCTTGTCAAGCAGTTCCGAATTGACTGCTCCGGCTATCCGTCCTATTATGAAGAACACGGTATCAATTATGCTTACGGCGAAGCTGCAAAGGACTATTTCGATGAATACAAGGTTCTCCAAGATGAAGATGGTTATAACATCGAAATGGTGATCGATCTGAGCAAATGGGGTTTGGCTCCTGGTGACGAAATCGGTATTCAATTGCAGCTCAATGACACAACAACTGCCCATCCCACCGAGTGGAGATCCTGTTGGAATATGCATCAGAGCATGGGCGCAGGCTCCTGGGATGCACCCTTTTATGACTACGTCACATTGAAAGCAAAGCCAGTTGAAGAAGTAAAGCCCGTTGAAATTCCTGTGACTGAAGATAAGGATACGCCTTCTGTCAAAGTTGAAGAAGCAGTTGTTCAAGGCAGCACCGTTACTATCGACAAGATTGACGAATCTGCGCTTGAAAATGTCTTTGATGCTCCTGTAGAAGAACCAGATGACGGTGAGGATACCGGTGATACGGAAACCAAGCCGACGGCTCCCGCAAACACAGTTACCATTGACGTTTCCAACGTCAAGAGTGAAGATTCTGCAGAAGCTGAAAAGGTTCAACAGGTTACTGTTCCTGCTACAGTCGTTGATACTATCAAGAAGGCTGCTGAAAGTAAGAACGTGGAAGATGCGAAGCTTGCTGTCCATCTGTCGACTGGTTCTATCATCATTGATAAGACTACAATGGATGTTATCAGCAAGGTGGCAGAAGCTGAAGAAGGCAAGACTACAACGGTCAGCATGGTAATCGATGATGCAGATGATAATCTGAACGAAGTACAGCAAACATCGCTTGAAAACATTGCAGAAGATGAAGTTGTCTTCGGTAAGCTGGAGGTTATCATGGAAGTCACTAAGACCGACAATACTACCAACGATACCGAAAGCGAAAAGATCCACGATTTCAACGGCGGTACCGTTCAGCTGGAAGTTCCTTTCGAGATTCCTGAAGGTTATGCGGAATCAGGTTTCACTGTTTACTATCTTGACGATGATGGTAACCTGATACCGATGGAAACCCAGTATTCTAATGGTAAGATTACATGGACAACCGGACATTTCTCCGATTATATTATTCTGTATAAGGAACCGACTGTGGAAGAATTTCCTGAAGATCCTGTTCCTGAAATGCCTAGAGAACCCATCATCGTTGATGTTGACCAGATCGTTGATGATTTGATGGACAGTATCTGTAATCAGATAACTGATATCAGCGATCGACTGCAGAAGACAGCGGAGGATGCAGGAAAACAACTCGTAGATCGCCTGAAAGAAACGGCAATTACCTATGTTAAGGACAAGGTCAATGATCTTGCACAATGTTTGAATATTGATCTATGCAAACTTCGGAAAGATATTAAGTACTTCTGTAATTTAATGCCGTAGTAAAACAGAGAAATTATATTCATATACCAACAGCCCTCGGTGTTTTATTGTGGCATCGGGGGCTGTATTGTATGAGACAATGAAATGAATACGATCAGTCATGTTCTGTTTTTTATATTCAGGATTGTAAGTTTGTATGTGCTATTACATTGCCCTAACAAAGAGTAATGGCGAGTTTTCAAGATGTGTGATTATGTGAAATATATGATTCAATATATATTTGTATATACAGGCGGATATGAAGATTTATAAATGTCAAATTAGAAACGAAAATGAACCCCTTTTGCCGATTCGTCAAAACTCCTGGACCGTGGCGTGAGAGTCTATTTTGAGAGGGAACTAAATTCCTGAATATTTATCATGCATTCTCATCAAAACTCTTGAAAAATCGACACGAACATGTTATAATGAAAATAAGATCAATTATGAACAATATTTGTTACGGAGGAGAATGACTATGAAAAAACTGTTTGGTCTTTGGGTCGTTTTCAGTCTGATCGCGGTGATTTTTGTATTACCGGTGATGGCGGACGAGGCAACTGTGAATAATAGTTGTGGAAATGGTGTTGTATGGAGTTATGATGAAAAGTCAGACACACTTACAATCTCAGGAAACGGAGCTATGTATGATTATGGTATTGATATCAAAAAACCGTGGTATGAATATGAATTGACATTAACGAAAATTGTCATTGCAAAGGGCGTTACAAGTATTGGTAAATATGCTTTTTATCCCGTCGTCGATTATGGGGCTGAATATGACGATAGTTCGAAAAGATATATCAATCTCCAAGATATTGAAATAGCAGACAGTGTCATCGCAATTGGTGAATGCGCATTCGGAAATTGCAATTCATTAACATCGATAATGATTCCCCAAAGTGTTACTACCATAAGTACAAATGCTTTTAGTGGATGTCAAAGTCTCACATCCATAACCTTTGGTGGCAATGCTCCCGGTATAGGTATACGTCAAATTTTTATTAATACCCCCTCCTATCTCAACGTCTACTATTATGAAGGCACCACCGGCTGGGACGAACAAAACAGCGATGGATTAAATTTGGTTGAAATTTCTAACCCAACATTGCAAACAGGTTTCTCTGTCAAGCTCTCTGTTTCCCCATCGATAGCTGCAGTTGGCGAAAAGATCAATGTAACCGTTACTCCGAACAAGACATTTTCCGCAACAGATTTGACACTCAATTATGATCCAAACAAGCTAACTTATCTCTCACCGACGGGTACCAATGTAAGTGTTTCCGACAATGGCTCCGTCCGATTTGTCGACTTCGGAACGGTAAAATCTTCCTGCACGTTCTCATTTGCTGCGAAAGCAACAGGAACCACCAATATTACGCTGACCTCCGCAGCATTTGGCGATTCCGATAGCGCTGCTACAGAGAATCTGTCGATCGCAACCATTTCCAACGAAACGGTTTCTGTTAGTATCAAAAAACCTGTACATACCGTTGTATTGCTGTTGAATGATAGCATCAGCAGTTCTGATTCTGTTAATGATGGTGAGGCATACACATTCAAGATTGCTGACTACAATGAATATTTTGATTATACAATTACTGCATTGATGAGTGGTACCTCGGTTGATGTAAGTGATAACGGAAATGGCGAATATGCAATTGCAAAGGTCACAGGAAATCTTGAGATTTCTGTTATAAGTAAGCCCAAATCCTTCACCGTCTCGGCAGTCGGCAGCGGTGCGGAGGATGCAGTCATTGCCGATTCCAAGGCAACCTATGGAAAAGTTTATACTCTGACAGTTACCGAAAATGCCAACTATTCATACATAGTTACCGCAAAAATTAATGATCAAACAGTTGCCGTTACCGGCAGCAATGGTTCTTATACTATTGACGGTGGTTTGATTACAGGCAATATTACAATTACTGTTACAAAAACAGCAAAACTACAATTGAATTGCTCCGAATATCTGACCCTTGGGAACAGTACATCGCTTTGGCTGATTACAGCGACAACAGATGACGCCGACGGTCTTGTATGCACATACAATGGAAATACCATGTATTGGTCCGTGAAATATAATGCTTTCTGTACGCTCATTTTCGGAACAGCGAAGCCGACGCCGACACTTAATCAGTTCACTTTGACCAACGGTTCTGCGACAGCAATCAGTTATGACGGTGACGTCAACATGAGCGGCAAACTGGATGCCAACGATGCACAGTTCGTTTATAACATGTATACAACCACCTACAGCGGTATTACCGAAACAGTTACCATTGAAAAGTACCTGCGCGCGGATGTAAACGGCAGCAAGACCGTGACCACAGAAGATGCCGCAGCAGTCGTCAACAAGATTCTGGATCCGAATACATGAAAATCAAGCGTTATTTATTGTTATTGTCCATGCTGACAGCACTGATGCTGTTCTGCATGACGAGCATTTCGGCGACAGCACCTTCCTATCGGTTTTCTCTGCAGTCCGACGGAAAAACAGAGCAGTATGCAGTCCCGGGCGACATCATTACCGTTACATTCACCCTGGAGCGCACAGACAGCACGGAAGCATATCCGATGTATGCCATGCAGAACGAGATCCGTTATGACAGCACCTTTTTCGAACTTGTCGAGGACAGCATTCAGCCTGGAAACGGTATGTTTGCAAAGGACGTTGTCATCAATGACAGAGAACATGAGCTTTATATGAATTATCTGTCTCTGTCCGGCGGTGTTGACTGGGATGTGTCAACGGTTGTTGGCAGTTTTCAGCTGCGTGTGATCGGAAGCAGCGGTTCGTCGGTCATTCAGTGCAGTGACTGCAGTGTTTCCCGCCCCGACGGAAGCGGCAGTTATCTGTTTGTCATATCTGACTTGACGGTTACCGTTTCTGACGAATGTATGGTTTCGTTTGATTCCTGCGGCGGCACTCCGATTTCGGAGCAGACCGTATTTTCGGGCAAGCGTGTGAAGATTCCTGCGATTCCTGCCCGCGACGGTTATCTGTTTACCGGCTGGTATTCGGATGCGGAATGTACGGAAAAATGGCACTTTTCCGAACCTGTTACGAAGAATCTCTGCCTGTATGCAGGTTGGGAATCCGATGCAGGCGAGGAATCACTTCCATTTGATGATATCCGTGCGGAGGACTGGTACTACGACAGCATCCGCTATGTATATAACAGCGACCTGATGAACGGTGTCGGTGAGACCGCGTTTTCTCCCGATACCGAAACTTCCCGTGCGATGGCGGTTACGATTCTCTGGCGTATGGAAGGTTCGCCTGTTGTACCGAATTCTATGCGGTTTGAAGATGTTGCCGCGGATCAATGGTATACTGAGGCTGTTCGCTGGGCATCATCCGAAGGCATAGTCAACGGTTACAGCGAAACCGTATTTGGCGTGAATGACATCATTACCCGTGAGCAGATGGCGGCGATTCTGTGCCGATATGCCGCATATAAAGGACACGATACTGCGGCGGAGACTGATCTTACCGCGTTCCGTGATGTACAAACGGTCAGCGATTGGGCGGCAGATGCCATCAAATGGTCTGTAGAAAGCGGATTGATTCAAGGAGTCGGCGATGATACCCTGCATCCGCTTGGCAGTGCGACACGTGCGCAGACGGCGACGATTCTGATGCGATTCTGCATCTGGAACTAACATAATAGAAGAACAAAAGACACATCCTGTGGAGTTTCTCCTAATGTGCCCCCTGTCAAGTAGACAGACTAAAAAACAAAAGAATTTACAAATTGAATAGATTCTTACATCTCCCCCTGCTGCGCAGCAGGGGGAGATGTTCGTTACGCGGCGGTGCTGAAATAATACTCGCAAGGTGTCATACAGTTCAGCCGCTTCTGGTAACGGCGAGTGTTGTAAAAGTGTATATAATCTTCAATCGCAGCAGCAAGAGCTTCACGGCTTGTAAACTTTTTCAGATAGTACATCTCGGACTTCAGAATGCCCCACTATCCCTCCATCGGAGCGTTGTCAAGGCACCTGCCGACGCGGGACATACTCTGGATCATGCCTGAATCAACAAGCTTTTGGTGAAACACTTTGTTTGTGTATTGAAATCCTCTATCGCTGTGGAATATAGGTTTTGCATCGGGATAACGGCTTGTTGCTTCATCAAAGGTTGTGAAAACCAATTCATTGTTGTTGCTGTCACCGATCTTGTATGCAATAATGCGTCTGTCGTAAAGGTCGAGGATTGCAGAAAGATACAACTTCTTCACTTCGGGACCAACGTAATACTTAAATTCCGTAACGTCGGTAAGCCATTTTTCAAACGGTACGGTTGCTTTGAAATCTCTGTTAAGAATATTCTCTGCAGTAATTTCAGGTGTAGACTTCACGTAATCCGGACATTTTGAATATTCCGCACAAACCTGAACACCTCGACCGCCGAAGTTGAACACCCTGACCGCTGGGGTTGAACAGTCCCACCGGACGAAATGAACAGTTAAAGAATCTGCGGTAAAATATTGTTACACGCGAAAGCGTGAATACAA
>JAFYTT010000405.1 GCA_017558715.1 Clostridia bacterium
CAGTCCGAGCACCAGCAAATCGGATGCAAGATAGATCCATTGAATCCCAAGTCCCGTCACATGCGACAGGCTCATTGCCAGCGCATCATCTCCGCTCGGTGCACCGCCGACACGGACACACAGACCCGCACCGACACCGATGAAGATGGCACCGACGACCGCCGCTGTCCACGGAAAATCCTGCAGGCACTGATAGAGCGCCGACGGCAGAACATAACCAATGCCTTCAAACAGCGCGTAAAACAGCGAAAAACCCGCGCAGGAAATGAGCGAATAGACGAGAAACCGCCGCCCGAGCATCCGCCAGCCGAACAGATAACACAGCGCATTGATGACAAAAGACGTGACGGACGGAGAGATTCTGAAGTGATGCTGTAAAAGCAGTGTCGCCCCGAGCACACCGCCCTCCGTTACACGGGAAAAGGAATGCACATGATAAAGCCCGAATGCCTGAATCGCACAGCCGAGCATGAGAAGCAATAACGGTACCGTATGTTCCCGTGCCGTGCGGCGAAGCAAATCCGCATCAATCGATATCATCAAAAATCCTCGTGGTGGGATCCTCACAGATCGCATCCAGACAGTATTTGCCAAAGGTCACAGGCTCACGGTGCAGCCACTTGCCGCACGTGAAATCGGGTACATCGACGGGAGCGCCGCTGCGTGCAATCGACTGCTCCGACAGCACACCGATCGCCATCCATGCGGCAGTATCATAAGCATCGATCGGCGTATTTTCGCCGCGCTTGACCGCCTCGACAAAGGCACGGCAGACAAGCCAGTCCATTCCGCCGTGGGAACCGCGCTCCCCAAGTGCGACATACTCGCGGTGAAGCGGATGGTCATACTGTTCAAAGAATTCCGGTTCGTTTTCGGTCATGGTTTCCGCCATGCCGTCAAAGTATACGATGCGTCTGTCCTCGGTGCACATGCCCTTCGTTCCGCGCACACAAAAGCCGCGGCTGTAATAGGGTCTTGGAAGCGTCGTGTCAAGGCGCAGATGGACGGTTTCTCCGTTCGCACAAGTGATGATCGTATCAATGATGTCGCCGCACTTGATCTCCTTGCCTGCATACGGGCTGTCCGCGTCGAACTTTTCGTCAATATATGTTTTCAGTCCGCGCGCCTTCGATGCAAACGACGATAAGGTCAGCATACGGTTGCCGCGGTTGATTTGCAGCACTTTGGAAATCGGACCGAAGTCATGGGTCGGATAAAAGTGGAAATTGCGGCGTTCCATCGACTCCAGACGGAAGTTCGGCGCAATGGGATCAATGTTGTCGGGTGTAAACACAAAGCGGCAGTTGTGCATATAGCCGCCGTCGCAGTGAATGACCTCACCGAACAGACCTTTTTTGACCATGTTCAGCGCCATCATCTCGCGCCGACCGTAGCAACAGTTTTCGAGCATCATCACAGGGACACCCGTTTCCTCATACGCACGCACAAGCGCCCAGCACTCCTCAAGATCGTATGCACAGCCGACCTCGATCGCGGTATATTTTCCCGCACGCATCGCCGCCGCTGCCATTGCCGCACGGTTTTCCCAGCCGTTCATAAAGAACACCGCATCCAGCGTCGGGTCGGCAATCACCGCGCGCCAGTCCTCGGTCATGGCCGCCGCAGGACGGTCAAACGATGCAAGGATTGCATTTGCCGCATCCATCCGATCACGGGACAGATCACAGATCACCGGTATTTCGACATCCCGCATCTGCGCAAGACATTCCTTTAATACACCCTGTCCGCGCGCGCCGCAGCCGACGTAGCCGACACGGATTTTTGACTTTTTCTCCATTGTCTTTGTCCCCCTTTGGAACTGATATGATTCAATAACGATTATAACATATCTTTGATTCTCTGTCAATCAATTTTTTTGCAGTTCCCATGCAAAACAACTGCAATAAAACAATTTATTCATATATTATTTTCAAATTCGCAAAAAAACTTGCATCGGTATCTGTTATAATATATTATAGATAAATATGCACCCGATTTTTCGCATTGCAAAACCGCTCTGTCAAGAATCCATCAATCAAAACAAGACATACGAAAGGAACTCCGATCATGAAACATTCCGTCCGCATTGCCTGCGCCCTGCTGGCACTTCTGACCGTCTCCCCTGCCGTCATCTCCTGCGGCAATTCCGCTGATACCGGCACCACGCCCGATACCAATCCCACCGCCTCCACCGAAACGACTGCTGTCACAGAAGACCCCAACGCCATCGTTGACAACCTTCCCGCGCTCGACTTCGGCGGCGATACCGTCAAGATCATGCACTTCGGTCTTGAAACCATGGGCGGCAATGACTCCTCCGACTGGAACCGTGAGGGTGATGTTGTTGCAGACGCTGTCATTGCCCGTGACCGCGCGACCGAAGAACGCCTGAATATCACCATTGCCTACGAGGCAGGCTCCGATGACTGGGGCGGCTACCCGTCCGAGGTTCAGAAAATGGTTCAGTCCGGCGACTGCCCCTACGATATCTTCTTCCTTGAATCCTCCCAGTGCTTCCGCCTGTCTCTGGACGGCTACTTCCGTGAGGTTTCGGGTCTTACACACATTGATATCGACCAGCCGTGGTGGTATAAAAACTTCATGGACGGCGGTTCCATCTCAACAGACAAGCGCTACTTCTTAACCGGTGCGTTCTCCGTTTCCACGCTGGAAGGCGCATCCTGCACAATCTTCAACAAGAAGATTTACAACAACTTCTTCGAATCTTATACCGAGCTTTACGACATGGTCGACGACCACAAGTGGACCTACGACAAGTTCATTGAGCTTTGCCGCGATGTCTATCAGGACGTCAACGGTAACGGTGAAGCAGACGCGGGCGACCTTTACGGTCTTTATAACCGCGGTCAGCAGACGGTCAACTATGTTTCCATGTCCACGGGTCTTACGTATCTGCAGCGCGATGACAACGGTCTGCCGGTTCTCGATATCTACAATGATGACTCCCTGCGCTGGGTCGAGAAGCTGTATACCATCATGAACGAACACAACATTTCCTATAATGGCACAAAGGACTCCGACCCCGCAAAAATGGGCATGCAGCATTTTGCTGACGGAAACGCACTGTTCTTCCTCGGCTGGCTCTCCGAATACACGGATGAAGTCATCCGCGGCATGGAAGATCCCTACGGTGTTCTCCCGATGCCTGTCCTTGACGAAGGCATGGAATACAAGTCTGCCGCAGGTACGGTCAACGGTCAGTCCGCCGTCATTCCGGTCACCACCGACGAAGCACGTCTTGAGCTGTGCGGTGCAACCCTCGAATCGCTGTCGATTGAAGCATACCGCTCGGTCATTCCCGCATGGTATGAGGTTGCGCTCAAGTCCAAGCATGCCGACACCGAACGCGACGCCGACATGATCGATGTCATCTACAACACCATCGACACCTCGTTCATCATGATCGCCGACAAGCTGCTCGGTACCGGCTCCTTCTTCTGGACCATGCTCGGCAGCTCCAAGAAAACGCCCGGTGAGTTTTCCTCCTACTACGAAAAGCAGTCCAAGGCCTTTGATAAGAAGTGGGCATCGATGCTGGATGCATTTGCGGAACTCGAATCGTAACCGATGCTGTATCTGATTACATTCCTCGAAGGGATCATTTCCTTCATTTCCCCCTGTATGCTCCCGATGCTGCCCCTGTACCTGTCGTACTTTGCGGGCGATGCCGGCAAACATTCCCCTGATGCGGCAAACAGCGAAGAGCAAAATCCGTCGCAAAGCCGTGTGTTTCTGCATGCCTGTGCATTTGTCGTCGGCTTCTCCGTCGTTTTCATCGCGCTCGGCGTATTCGCTGGGTCGCTCGGCATGCTCCTGACCCGCTATCAGACCATACTCAACATCGTCTGCGGCGCAATCGTCATTCTGCTTGGGCTTTCTTATCTGGAAATCATCCGTATTCCCTTTTTCACAGGGATGAAAACCGCAAAGAAAGCCGGCAGTGTGCTGTCCGCGTTTGTCTTTGGCGTCATCTACTCTGTCAGCCTGACACCCTGCATCGGCGCCTTTTTAGGTTCCGCACTCATGATGGCATCGTCATCGGGCGGTGCCGTTCGCGGCGCACTTCTGCTGCTGTGCTACACCGCGGGTCTTGGAATTCCGTTTCTGATCTCCGCAGTGCTGATCGACGGACTGCAGTCTGCATTCCGCTTCATCAAGCAGCATTACCGCGTCATCAATGTTGTCAGCGGTATCTTTCTGATCGTCATCGGACTGTGTATGATGCTTGGGTGGATGAACCGCCTCATGGCGCTGTTTTCATAAGAGGTGACACGCGATGAATCAAAAGAAATCCTTTTCCGTTTTACTGATCGTTCTGCTCGTCGTGCTTGCAGGTGCGATGTTTGCCTACCGCTATCTTTCCGACAAAGTCACACCCGACACGGGCGGATCCCTGCTTGACCGTGTCACAGAGACGGCGGATACCGTCAAAACGGGCATTGAATCGTCGGATGCCGGTGATACGGCACAGTCGGATGTCTTTCCCGCCATGGACTTCACCGTCTATGACATTGACAGAAATCCGGTCAAGCTCTCGGACTTCTTCGGCAAACCGATTCTCATCAACTTCTGGGCGACATGGTGTCCGCCGTGCAAATCGGAGCTGCCCGATTTTGACCGCGTTTATGCCGATTACGGAGAGGATGTCGTGTTTATGATGGTCAACATGACCGACGGCAGCCGCGACACGGTGGAGAGTGCCAGTGCCTTCACTGCCGACAACGGCTATTCGTTCCCTGTCTACTATGACTGTGACCTCAATGCGGCGTATACCTACGGTGCATCCTCCATTCCGATGACGGTGCTCATCGGTGCGGACGGCAATATCGTCGGCGGTCAGGTCGGCGTTCTGACAGAGGAGCAGCTGCGCATCATTCTCGACACCGAGCTTGCAAAAACCAACAACACATAAAAAGGAACTGTCAAATGAAAATCATTGAAAATCCCGATAAGGAAATCGTCAAAACCGTCCGCGAAGGCTTAAAGGCAAAGGGCGGCTACTGTCCCTGCCGTCTCGGACGTGACGAGGACAACAAGTGCATGTGCAAGGAATTCCGCGAGCAGATCAAGGATCCGAAGTTTGAGGGCTTCTGCCACTGTCTGCTTTACTACAAATCGCTGGAAGATTAACCCATGTATGACGGACAGCCGACGCGGCAATGCTGAATCTGTATCACAAACCCGATACAAAGAAAGGATGCGCGCCATGCCTACCCCGAATCCAAGCAGTCCCGCCGTGCTTCGAGAAAAAGCCCTTGACAGAATGTCGGACATTTTCGATGCCGCGGCAGAAGCGGAGGGTGTCTCCCCCGAGGCGTTCCGCCAAGCCATCATGGATGCCATACGGTATTCCGATCTGTCCGAGGACGGCACCACCCCCGAGGCATTTGTCCTCTCTGTCATTGCACAGCTGTTTTGAATAAGATGTACTGCCGCAGGTTTTTGACTTGCGGCAGTTCTTTTTCCCGTTCCGTCTTGACATAATACACGCAATTTGATATAATAATAGAAATCATTATCGTCTTGATATTCCCTGATATGAAAGGAAGCTTATCATGTCCGCAAAAAAGCAAAATTTTCTGACCGTTGACCGCGTGGAAGACGGCATTGTCATTCTGATCGACGAAAAAGAATCCATCTATCGCATCACAACCGATATGCTCGGTCTTACGGTACGCGACGGCGATGTTCTTCGCGTTTCCGTGGATGCAGACGGCATGATCCAGTCCGCCGAGGTTGACCCCAAAGCCACCGAGGAACGCCGTGCCGCCATGCGCGCCAAGCTGCAGACCATGCTCGGCTGAGCAGTTGATATCCAACCATGGCTAAATCAAAATCCCACCGTGAACAGGAAGAGGATTTCCTCGATGCAAAGGCATTTGCGCTGTGCGCAGAGCTTCCCTCTTATGTCACGTCATACCTGTCATCAAGAAAAGGCAATTCCACGGCAAAAACCCGTGTGTCCTACGCTTATGACCTCCGTCATTTCTTCACATGGCTGCGCGATACAACCCCGTCTCTGATGGATTGCGATTTCCGCGCGATCACGACCGATGATCTTGCCCTCCTGCGCGGCGGCGACATCGATGCGTATGCCGCTTACCTGTGGAGCACGGGAAATCATTATGCGGGCGTACACCGGAAGTTCAGCTGTCTGAATTCCTTTTTTCTGTATCTGATCCGAAAGGATGCTCTATCGGCAAATCCGATGGACAAAGCCGAAAAAATCACAAAAAACGACAGTCAGCACGCACACCGCGTCATCAAGCTCCAGCCAAAGGAAATTCCCGCTCTGCTCGATACGGTTGAGGGAACGGCGGATTCCGTACATGCCGGAACCTTTGAAAATCTGTCGAAGCGTCAGAAATCGGCGCTGGAACGCAATCGTGTCCGCGATCTTGCGATTTTCACGGTTCTCTTGGGCACAGGCATCCGCGTATCCGAATGTATTGGCATCAATATTTCCGATGTGGATTTGGAAAACTGTACGCTTGAGGTCGACCGCAAGGGTGCCAAACGGCAGAAGATCGCGCTGTCGGACGAGGTGATCGCCGCACTTTCCGACTATCTCGAACAGCGCAGAAATATCACGCCTGCCGACGAAGAAGACAGCGACGCGCTGTTCTTGTCCGAACGCCGCAAACGCATGTCCGTGCAAACTGTCGAGGTGCTGGTACATAAATACACAACGCTGATCGGCACCAAGGAGCACATCACACCGCACAAACTGCGCAAAACGTACGGAACGGAGCTTTATAACGAAACGGGAGACATTTTCCTTGTCGCACAGGCGCTCGGTCACAGCGATGTCAACACGACCAAGCAGTATTACGTCGAGGCATCGACCGAAAATCTGCTCCGTCACCGTAATACATTCCAAATGCGAAAACCCAAAATTGGAGATAATGATTGAAATAAATTTCAATCAGGGTTTTGCGGTTTACCTTCCGCTTCGCAAAAGGTTTTGCTGCGCAAACCAACCGCAATTCCCCAGAGAAAGGAAACTTTCGCACAGAGAAAGTTATAGTCGAACTATGTATCATCCCATCCGCCATTTCCGTGTCATCACACGTCACCGCCACCGTGTCATCGCGCATTGTTTCCGCGCCGGCATCGGATTTCAGGGACTGTTTCACGATCTGTCCAAATATTCCCCCGCAGAATTCTGGACAGGCGCAAAATATTTTCAGGGTACCCGCTCTCCCAACGCCGCCGAACGTGATGAAAAAGGCTATTCCGAGGCGTGGATGCACCATAAAGGACGCAACCGTCACCACTTTGAATATTGGCGCGATTACTCCCATGCGGCAGGAGGGAATGCACCCGTAAAAATGCCCCTGCGCTTTGTCATGGAGATGTTCTGCGATCGCGTCGCCGCATCGAAAATTTACCGCGGCAAGGACTATGACGACGGACATCCGCTCCGTTATTTCCGCGGTGGTCCCGACAAGTCCGAAATGCATCCCGAAACCGCGGCACTGCTCGAATCTCTGCTCTGTATGCTGGCAGGTGAGGGTGAGGAGCGCTGCTTTGCGTATCTGCGGTCGCTGGATGCAAAAGGGGATTATCCCGCAGCGCTGCCGTACCCGATTGATTGATCATAGAAAGGAGCACGCTCATGCCGTTTCTGCTCATCCGACAGGATATCACCAAAATGCAGGTTGACGCCATCGTCAATGCCGCGAATACGTCCCTTCTGGGAGGAGGCGGTGTCGACGGTGCCATTCACCGTGCGGCAGGACCGCGACTGCTCGCCAAATGCATGACGCTCAGCGGCTGCAAAACGGGAAATGCCAAGATCACACCCGGCTACAATCTGCCTGCAAAGCACATCATCCACACCGTGGGACCTGTCTATCACGACGGTCAGCGCGGAGAACCGATCCTGCTTGCCTCCTGTTACAGCACGTCCCTGCGTCTGGCAAAAGAAGCGGGATGCGAAACGGTTGCCTTTCCTCTGATCTCCGCCGGCGTTTACGGCTATCCGCGTGCCGATGCCATCCGCATTGCCGCAGAGACCATCCGTGCGTTTCTCACAGAACACGATGACGCGATGACCGTCTATCTCGTCATCTTCGACCGCGATTCGATGGATGCGGGACGTGCACAGTTCCCCGATATCGCCTCGTACATCGATGACCGTTATGCGGATGATCATGCCGACACCGTATCACAGCGTCTCATCCGTGCCAACGCCGCAAAAGCCCCGCAGAGCAAACAGAAAGCCCCCAAAAAAGAGTCCGCACCGAACGGTTCGTTTGCACCGATGGCACCCATGGCAGAATATGCCGCACGAACCGAGCCGATTTTCGTTTCGGATGCGATGGCATCGCTGGAGGACCGCCTTGCCAATCCCGATGAGAGCTTTTCCGAAATGCTCCTCCGTAAAATCGATGAAGCAGGCATGACGGATGCCCAGTGCTACAAAAAAGCCAACATTGACCGTAAGCTCTTTTCCAAAATCCGCTCCGACCGCGATTACAGACCGTCCAAGCAGACCGTTCTCGCATTTGCCATTGCACTGCAGATGCCGCTTGACGAGGTGCGCGATATGCTCGGACGGGCAGGCTTTGCGTTGTCCCACGCAAACAAATTCGATATCATCGTCGAATACTTCATCGAGCAGGAAAACTACGATGTCTTTGCCATCAACGAGGCGCTGTTCGCCTTCGATCAGACGCTGCTCGGAGCCTGATTTGTCGCTTCCCATGCGACACATTTCATCAAAAACTATGGTATACTATGGTCACAGGATCAAAAAGGTCCGTGACCATATTTTTTTGATGCAAAGGAGAACCATCATGACACATACCAACACGACAACAGAACTCGTTTTTATCCTTGACCGCTCCGGCTCCATGGCAGGACTTGAATCGGATACCATCGGCGGCTTCAATGCCATGATCGAAAAGCAGAAAAAAACGGACGGTACCGTTTTCGTATCCACCGTCCTTTTCGACCACGAAAGTGTTGTTCTTCACGACCGCGTTCCGCTCGGTGATGTCCGTCCGATGACCGAATATGATTACAGCCCGCGCGGCTCTACGGCTCTCTTTGATGCACTCGGCGATGCAATTCATCACATCGGCAACATCCACAAGTACGCACGGCACGAGGATGTTCCGACGAAAACCCTGTTTGTCATCACGACCGACGGTATGGAAAACGCCAGCCGCCGCTATGACCGCGCAAAGATCAGGGCGATGATCGAGCGTCAGACCGAACAGTACGGCTGGGAGTTTTTGTTCCTCGGTGCCAATATCGATGCGGCGGAAACGGCAGAGGGCATCGGCATCCGTCCTGACCATGCGGTCGACTATGTCGCCGATGCAGCGGGAACGCAGAAAAACTACGCCGCCGTCAGCGAGGCCGTCACACAAATCCGCGCCTGTGCACCGCTCGGCAAACAATGGCGCCGTGACATCGATCGGGATTATCGGATGCGCAAAAAGTAAGCTCCGTCACAGATCAAAAAATCCGGGGTACTGCAAACGACACCGCCGCAGTACCCCCTTTGGTCAATCCCTGACACGGATATAATATTTGTCTCCGCCCTCGAAAAAGCCCGGATCACGCATCGCGTCAATGCCGATCAGATCCATCAGCCGTACCTGATGCGTTTTCATCGTACCGTCCTCCGAGAGATCGATGATGCGTCCGCCGCGCAGATCGTCGTGTGCCGACATATCGTATCCGAGCGCACCGTCATAGGCAAGCGTAATGCCGCAGTATTCGGCGGAGAAATCACAGTAGTGCTCATGCCCGCAGAAGATGCCGCGCACATCCCCC
>JAFYTT010000406.1 GCA_017558715.1 Clostridia bacterium
ATACCTGCATCCCGGCGTATCTGGTCGGGTATCGGATGACGCTTGATGCGTTTGCAAAAGTGCGCGGACTTACGATTTCCGCCATGCTTCTGCCGCACTGCGGTCTGATTGACGGTGTGTGCGCATCGGACTTTCTCCGTCGCTCCGAGCAGGCGGCAATCGACACGGCGGACTATTTTCTGCATTGGATGCGGCAGGGATTGACGGATGACGAAATACTTGTCCGTTATACCGATGCCGTTTACACAGAGGAGGTACGGGACACGTATCCGCCCGATGCGTTCCGGCTCAATTCGTCGATTATGATTGCGCTTGTACGGCGGGAAGTATTGGGGAATTAGAAATGAGAAATTAGAAATTAGAAATTTTCATAGCGCAGGAAAGCGACTGCTGTACAGAGAACCTTGGTTTGAGGTTCGACTGACAGCAGCCGCTTTTGTTTCTGTTGTTGATATCGAAATTTATTGATCCTTCTCAAAGTAACCCATGACACATAAACCAAGTCCGACAAATGAAAGCAATACATAGACAACCTCTGTCAGTTCATTTCGGAAAAAGTGAATATGTGCAAATTCTCCAATGAGACAGATTGTCATACTAAACAAGATCACTGCGATTCCCAACAATAACTTTTTCATATCAAAAGTCTCCCTTATCAATCCTTGAAATTTACTGCCACAGAACAAGAAATGATCCGCCTGAATCCATTATATCATTGATATGTGAATAAAAAAAGAAAATAATGTAAATCTTTCCCGCTGCCGTATGCAAGCAATACTGTTCCGAAAAAGCGTTTCATGCTGACACATCCCTCTTTTTTTGCAAAAACCCTTGTGAAAAACCGCAATCTGTGGTATAATAAAGATAAGTATACATTGATAATTGCACAGTTGTTTGAAACGAAACCACCGAAAGGACGAAAACCGCCATGTCACTCACCCGCGATGAGGCAAAAGCACGCATCGACACGCTCCGTGCGCAGATTGCCTACCATCAGAAACGCTATTATGACGAGGATGCGCCGGAGATTTCCGATGCGGAATATGACCGCCTCTTTTATGAGCTGATCAAACTGGAACAGGAATTTCCCGCGCTGGACTCCCCCGACAGCCCCACTAAGCACGTCGGCGGTCATGCGTCCTCCCGTTTTGAAAAAGTCACACACGCCGTGCGCCTGGGCAGCTTGCAGGATGTCTTTTCCTATGAGGAGCTGCGTGCGTTCCTTGCAAAGACCGAGGAAACGCTCGGATATGCGCCCGCCTATTCCGTTGAGTGCAAAATTGACGGTCTGTCGGTTGCGCTCGAATACCGAAACGGCAGATTTGTCCGCGGTGCGACGAGAGGGGACGGCGACGTCGGCGAAAATGTCACAGCAAACCTGATGACCATCGGCGATATTCCGAACATTCTGACCCGTGACGATATCCCTGCCCTCACTGTGCGCGGCGAGGTCTATATGCCGCACGATGCGTTTGAAGCATTGAACCGCGAGCGTGAGGAAAACGAGGAAACGCTGTTTGCCAATCCCCGCAACGCCGCGGCAGGTTCGCTCCGTCAGCTCGATGCGGAGATTACCCGTCAGCGTCATCTGTCCATTTTCGTCTTCAATGTTCAGTCCTCGGACGGCATTGCGTTTTCCTCGCATACCGAAAGCCTTGATCTGCTCCAGAACCTCGGCTTCAAGGTCATCTCCGAGCGCGCGCGCCTGACCACGGCGGACGAGATCATTGCTTATATTGAAACACTCGGGCAGCTGCGTCCGACCCTTCCCTACGACATCGACGGCGTTGTCATCAAGCTCGATGACCTTTCCGAGCGTGCCGTCCTTGGCGAAACCGCCTCCACGCCGCGCTGGGCTGTCGCCTACAAGTTCCCGCCCGAGGTCAAGGAGACAAAGCTGCTTGACATCGTCGTGCAGGTCGGACGGACGGGCGTTCTGACACCGAATGCCGTACTGGAGCCCGTGCGTCTTGCGGGAACGAGTGTCTCCCGTGCGACGCTTCACAACATCGACTTCATCCGCGAGCGCGATATCCGCATCGGCGATACCGTTTATGTCCAGAAGGCGGGCGACATCATACCCGAGGTTCTGCGCGTAAAGATGGCAGACCGTGCGCCCGATGCCGTCGAATATCAGATGCCTGCGGTTTGTCCGTCCTGCGGCGGTGCTGTTTACCGCGACGAAAACGAAGCGGCGACGCGCTGTACCAATCCCGCGTGTCCGGCACAATTGCTCCGTTCCCTTGCCCACTTTGTATCTCGCGATGCGATGAACATCGACGGACTCGGGATTGCCGTACTCAAGCAGCTGCGCGAAGCGGATATGGTACATTCACCTGCTGACCTCTACACACTTTCCGAGGAGCCGATTGCCGCGCTTGACCGCATGGGCAAAAAATCGGCGCAGAATCTGATTGCCGCCATTGAAGCCTCCAAGTCCGCGGGTGCTGACCGTCTGATCTATGCGCTGGGGATTCCCGGCATCGGCGAAAAGGCGGCACAGACGCTTGCAAAGCGCTTTGGTGACATCGAGGCGCTGTTCTCGGTCGACGCGGAAACGCTGTGCGCAGTCGAGGACATCGGCAGCATTACGGCGGAAGCGATCCTTTCCTATTTTGCATCTCCCGCCGTGCGAGAACTGATTGACCGTCTGAAAGAATCCGGCGTGAAGACCACCTATGAAACGACCGTACAAGGCAGCGCACTTGCCGGAAAGACGTTTGTCCTGACGGGTACTCTCCCGACGATGACCCGTGACGAAGCGTCCGCACTCATTGAAGCCAACGGCGGCAAGGTCACCTCGTCGGTATCGAAGAAGACCTCGTATGTCGTCGCAGGTACGGAAGCGGGATCGAAGCTGACGAAAGCCGAAGCACTCGGCATCCCGATTCTGTCGCAGGAAGAACTGGTTGCGATGATCAAGGTGTGAGGCGCAGGCGATGACGAATTGCACTGACGCTTCTCCAAACACCGTAGGGCGGAGGCTTGTTGATGTCCTGCGCCACCCGAAAACAGCATCTTATATTACAATCAATTACTCATTTCTCATATACCGAAAGGAATATCACCATGACCCGTTATTTTGACTGTTATGCCAATCTCGAAAACGGCATCCTGACCCTCGGTAACGACAAAATCGAGGTCGCCGTATCGATTGCCGACAACCGACCGATCACCGAATATGTTCTTGACAAGACCACAGGCCGCAAGTGGCAGGCACAGGACGGACGCCGTCTCGTTCAGCCGACCCTGACCGTTCGTCCCGATTGCGCAAAGAGCGAGGTTACGTTCACCGAGGACGATTATTTCGGACGGATGCAGCGTCATCTGAAGGTCGAGTGGACCCTCAGTGACAACGTCGGTGGTACCGATGGGGAGGGCATGTGGAAGACCGTCTGGCAGCTGTTCCCGGGCGTGCCGTTTATCCGCAAGAGCCTGTTTGCAAAGGGTGACTATCAGACCTATGAAAAGCCCGGCTCCGGAGACAGCGGCGTCTGGTATGCCGACGATCTTGCAAGCGAAGCACTTGCCTTTGACCGTCAGACCTTTGTCATCGACTCTGTGGAGCTGCATGACCACAGCGACAAGTCCGATGACCTTGTCCGCACGGTTCGCAACTACCCCTACTACGATGAATACTACCAGCGTTATGCAGGACATTTCTTCTTCATTCAGGACAGACAGTCCGCATGCCTGACGCTGTGCAAGCTTTCTCCCTGCACCGAGTCCGAAATCTGCACACCGCCCTACGGTCTGCGCACGACCCATCAGGGTTCTGCCGAGATCATCGGATTTGGTATTGATCTCTCCAAGCCTCTGCCTGCGGGTGAGATTGTCGAGCTTTACGGCTCTGCCATCGGTGTCGGCAAGACGAAGGCGGACTGCG
>JAFYTT010000407.1 GCA_017558715.1 Clostridia bacterium
ACAAAATAGTTCTTGGTGTCCATTTTTCTTCCTCCTGATAAATTGTTTCTGATATCATTATAATCATCGAACCAACATCGTTATTCATACAGAACCGACTCCGTATCATCACGATGTCATCGAAGGATTAACGTATTTATGATGTATTTGCACAACTCATCCCCACATTGCCGAAAGGCTGGGAATCACTTGCTTTTTTCGGCTCATGACCTCCGGCAGGAATACCACATGATCTTTGGGAACGACGTCAAAAGCCTGACTGATAATCTCATCTTCACCGATATACAAAAGATAACTGCCTTCCAAAAGTACGTCGGTCAGCATTAAAATGACGAGTGAAACATCGTTTTTTCCGAAATGACCGTCATCTGTTCCAGTAAATCTTCTTTTCGGGAGAGCATACTTGCACTGTCCAGACAGGTAATCTGTGAAACAGCCAGATCATGACCGGCAATGTGAAATTCCTTGTAGTCCGTATATAAGAGCTCCTCTGCTGTTTTGCCTTCCACAGATTCAGAGAATATCTTTTTGCCAAGCGCATCTAAGGAAACATTGGCAATCCGCGCCATCCGTTCTGCGCAACGAATATCGCGAACGGTGCATGTGGGAGATTTGAACATAACGGTGTCTGACAGAATTGCTGCCGCCATCATGCCCGCAAGATTTTCTGAGGGAATCAGTCCTTTGTCCTGGAACATCGATGCAATGATTGTATTGGTGGAACCCACCGGCTCGTTGCGGACAAAAATGGGATTGGTGGTCTGGATATCTGCCAACCGATGGTGGTCGATGATTTCCAGAATATCGGCTTCCTCAAGACCCGGAACAGACTGTGTTGCTTCGTTGTGATCGACGAGCACAATCCGCTTTCTTCTGGGACGCATTAAATGGTAACGGGTGAGGATTCCCACAATCTTGTCGTTTTCATCGAGAATCGGATAACAAGGCTTTCTGTATTTCAGCACAACTTCTTTTACATGATCGACCTGGTCTGCCAAATGAAAACATACAAGATCCTTCGTCGTGCAGATTCGCCCGATTGGGGTAGATTGAAAAATGAGTCTGGTTGCTTTATATGCATCATATGGTGTGTATATAATGCATGTACTGGTTTCTATTTCTTTCAGTTCAGGTGCCAGTTCTGTGCAGCAGAGAACCATACAGTTGACATTCTTCTCAAGAGCCTGGCGAATCATATCCGGCTGATTCCCACAGATGACAACACAATCTCTGGTCGGAAACATCGTTGAACTTCTGCTTTCGGGAATCGCAAGGACGACCTCGCCGGACACAGTATCCAGATATTCACCCGCTTCATTGATGACCTTGCCTTCCAATACCGACAGGAGATTGAACAGCGGTACATGATTCAGCACACAGGAGTTATTCAGCTCCATGTTATAGCTGGCGATATCTTCACGGGATATCATACCGAGCAGTGTTCCGTCGTCGTTTGCAATGGGTATACCGCGCAGATCCTTTCGTTTCTGCAGTTCATTCCAGGCAAGATCTACCGTAACAGCTGCACTGAGAATCGGCGGTTTATCAAAGTCGAGATCCTGTACCTGTGTATATACATTGGTAATCAATGTGGGCGGTGCAAATCCAAAATGATTGAGAACCAATTGTGTCTCATCCGATACACGTCCAAGGCACGCAGCCGTATATTCACGGTCACCGAGCGCATTCCGCAGAGAGGCATACGCAATCGCAGCGACGATGGAATCGGTATCCGGATTTCGATGACCTGTTACATAAATTGGATCCATAAGTTTCCCTTCTTCATACAATAATTTGTCCGCTCCATACAGAGATCGGAGGTGCATTTGATTTTTGCCGCCTCCGATCTTCATCTATAATCAGCGACAAAACCGCATCTTGGAACTTTTATCAGAATGTAAAGGTAAATGTATTTTTTCCTTTTCTTGGGATTTCATACTTGACAGGCAGCATCGGACCGCAGGAATGAGAACCGACACCGCGCATTGCAAGGTCAATACAGACATTGACAAAATCGTTTTCTTCAAGTTCAAAGGAATGCAGTGCATTACAAAGCTGTGTTGTGGTAAACGGATTGACCGAACAGGAGAAGGGTTTCTCAGCTGTAACCCGGAACAATTCCTTTACCGCAAGGTAGGTACACGCATAATGGCTGCCGGATTCCTGTGGGCGGATGTACTTTCTGTCATAGTTTTCCTCGGCAGAACTGACATAATACCCGTAATCACAGGCGGTATGCTTGTCTGCGTAGCTTTCCATCGGACCGAAGCCGATATAAGAGAAATTGCAGTGTGCACGTTCAACACCAAACTCGATGCCGAAACGCGGGAAATTTTCTACGTAATCCGCCAGCTGATATGCAATTTCCATGATCAGCTGATTACCGACCACCGTATATTCCAGTGTAAATTCTGCGGCAGGCATCAGACAGTTCGCCGCAAGAACACCTTCAAACCGGTAATGATTTTCTGATTTCTCACAGGAAAAGATGTGCGGCTTGCAGGAAGGAAGATGACAGCGATCGATCCAGTGGCCAAGCAGATCACGATCATTATCCGTGTAACGGGTGATGTTGAAATGAACGGGAGTCCGAAGAATCTCATTGCCATCTGCTTGGATCGATGTAATCTCGCCGGTATGCTCATCCACTTCAATGGCAATGGCGGAGGAGAATTTATAAGTGCTCTTGGGGACATCCACCTCAACCATGTCAGATGTGGTTTTGCCGCCGTAAACAGCCATCATTTCAAGCGCGTTGGATTTGAGCTTTCTATCGGGTGTCAGAAGACCGTCTGCACAGAAGTTGCCGTCGTGTTCCGGTTCTTCAAAGTCGCCGCCGTAAAGGAATCCAGCATCGGTTTTGATACCGTGGTCAGCCCATTCCCACACAAACGCGCCCATCATCTGCTCATTGTTATAGATCATATCCCAGTATTCCGCAATGTCACCGCAGGAGTTACCCATTGCGTGAGTATACTCACACATGACGAAGGGACGGTTTTCCAGAGGATTGTCCAGAACCTTCTCGCGAATGGTATCAAAGGAAGGATACATCATGCTGACCATATCCACAAGCTCAGTATAATAATATTTGGGATCGGCGTTCTGCAGACCTTCATAGTGAACCGGTCGTGTGGTATCGCGGTTTTTGATATAGTTTGCTCCTTTGAAAAAGGATTTGCCGAAGGAGCTTTCATTGCCGAGGGACCAGATGATAACGCTGGTACGGTTTTTGTCCCGTTCCACAAGTGCAGTGTGTCTATCTGTAATACCGGGAGTAAAGAAATCGTTTTCCGCGTACTCTTCCCAAAGGGGCGTATCGTAACGTCCATCGCGAGTGCAGGCACCGTGCGATTCTACGTCGGCTTCATCCATGACGTAAATACCGAACATGTCGCAGAGCAGATAGAATTCCGGACTGTTGGGGTAATGGGAGGTTCTGACTGCATTGACATTCAGTTCCTTCATCAGATGAATGTCCTTTGCCATATCTTCCAGACTGACCGTTGCAGCGGTTTCGCAGTTGAAATCGTGGCGATTGACACCCTTCAGCTTTACGGGAACATTGTTGATCTTAAACACGCTGCCATCAATGGATACTTCACGGAAACCGATTTTCTCCTCAATCAATTCCCCATTGGCAATGAGATGCAAGGTGTACAGACAGGGATTCTCCGGTGTCCAGGGGCGGATATTGTCAACACAGAGCTTCATTCGATTGCCGGCAATGACGACGACTTCCATATCTGCGATTTTGCAGCAGATGTCAACATTGCTTTCGTTGATCACCGTCAGAACACCATTTTGACCGTCAATCTCAGTTTCAAGCTTGTAATCGGTGATATGCTGTTCCGGGCGGGTCAGAAGATAGACATTTCTGTAAATACCGGAGAAGCGGAACTTATCCTGACATTCCAGATAGGTGGAGATGCACCATTTCAAAACAAGGACATCGATTGTATTTTCGCCGTTTTCAGCAAGCTCAGTAATATCGAATTCGCTGGTGGCGTGGGAGATCTGGGAATAGCCTTGATATTTCCCGTTGATATACAGATAGAACGCGGAGTCAACACCTTCAAAATTGAGGTAATAGCGTTCTCCTGTCTGCTTTCTCAGATTGAATGTACGGCGGTAATGCCAGCAGGGATTTTCATAGGGAAGGTGCGGAAGCATAACAGGGAAGGGATAACGGGTGTTCAGATACTGGATATGGTCGTATCCGTGCATCTGTACACAGGCTGGAACCGGAATCGCCTC
>JAFYTT010000408.1 GCA_017558715.1 Clostridia bacterium
CCACCTGTCCCTGCTCGGCAAGAATGTCGTTGACCTCGTCGCGTCCGATGGTCACCAGCGCACGTCCTGTACGCTCACGGGAACAGTCGCAGACGTAATCAACTTCGATCTCATCAAACAGGTCATAGGGAATATCCTGGAACGCCGTTGCGAGAATTTCCTCATTGCTCTTGCCGGACGCAAACAGATTGGAAACGGAAGAGAGGAACTGTGCGTTGCGCTCAATCAGATCGATCGTACCTTCATCGGCAAACGGAAGCAGCTGAATCAGAACGCCGCCTGCGCCCTTGCAGGTGTAATCGACATCGACCAGAACGCCAAGTGCGCACAGCGTCGGTGTCTGCTCGGAGGTTGCATAATAAGAGGTGACATCCTCGGCGATTTCACCCGAGACAATCGGCGACTGGCTGATATACGGCTCGCGCATACCGAGATCCTTGGTCACCGTCATATAACCGTGACCGACAGCCGCGGAAACGTTGAGCTTACCGTTGGACTTCTTGGGGACATCGACGCCGGGGTTCTGAATGTAGCCCTTGACATTGCCGTAGTAGTCGGCGCTGGCGAGAATCGTACCGGCAGGACCGTCGCCGCGGAAGGACAGCGTCAGCAGATTATCCTTTTCCTTGAGCTGAACACCCATCAGCGATGCGGCAGTCAGAACGCGTCCGAGCGCGGCTGATGCCGTAGGGGTAGTTTGGTGATAGCGGATCGCCTCATTGACGATCACGGTGGAATTGATGACAAAAATTCTTGCGGAGCCGTCCTGAGACATGGCACGCAGAATGGTAGCCTGAGGTTTCTTTTCCATTTGATATTCTCCAATTACTTTTTCTTACAGATAAAATAGTGCCGCTCGTCTTCCTTTCCCGCCGGTGTACCGTCAAAATCGGAAACGATATCGAGCACATCAAAGCCTGCCGCATCCAGCAGATTGCGAAGCGTCCGATCGGAATACGCGCGCTCGGACTGTACTTCTTCAAACCGCTCCCACAGCCCCGACGCAGTCTCGCAGAAGAACGTCAGATAGAAGCGGCAAAGACCCGTCTTTTTATTGTACTGGTTCTGCCAGCCGAGAAATGTTGTTTCGTCTTCCAATATGTAGGACTCATCGCCGAAGACATGCTCAAACTTCCATGGGGTGTTGACATCGAACAAAAACAGTCCGCCGTCATTCAAAAACGTATGCACCCGCGCAAAGCACCGTGCGACATCCTCTTTCTTCGTCAGATAATTGATGCCGTCCAGCGAGCAGACCACCGCATCGACCGTTCCGTACAGATCAAAGGCACGCATGTCCTGCTCGAGATACAGCACGGAAAGACCTTCCTCTGCGGCGGCAGAAGAAGCGTGCGCCAGCATTTCGGCGGAAAGATCGATACCGATCATGTCATAGCCGCGATGCGCAAGCAGATTGGTGAGCACACCCGTACCGCATCCGAGATCCAGAACCATCGCAGGCTTTGCGTCGGCATGACGCGCAAACTGTGCTTCATAGAAATCCGCCCATGCGGCGTAGTCAACATCCTCCATCATGGTGTCGTAACAGGACGCAAGAACGGAATAAGGCGGACGGATCATGCTTCCTCACCCTCGTTTTTCATACGGTTCAAAACCGTGATATAGCCATCGGCGCCATACTTGAGACAGCGGTTGACACGGCTGATCGTTGCGGTGGAAAGACCGGTACGTTCCGCGATATCGGTATAGATGCAGTTTTCCGAGAGCAGCTTCGCGGCATACAGACGGCGCGACATTTCCTGCAGCTCGGGAACCGTGCAGAGGTCTTCAAAGAAATTATAACACTCTTCCGGCGTCTGCAGAGACAGAATGGCACGGAACAGCAGGTCCATTTTTTCGTCTTTCATTTTTTCATTCATGATGTCATTTCCTTTCTTACCTTTTCGGGCAAATGGCAATTCTGTATTTATTATACTACATTTCTTCGCCAAAGTAAAGTGCTAAATTATGAACACGGGAAATTTTTCAAAGATAATTGTTTGTATGTTAAAAAATTGTAACTTGATGAGGAAAACAGGGAAAAAGAATTGACAAACGCGGCGAAAAAAGGTATAATATAAGTATGTTTATTTTTTGCGGGAGACGGGAAAGCCCCTTCTGCCGCACACAGAAAGGATGCATGGAAACATTATGACAAAACATGTCATCGGCTTTATCCTCTCTGTTCTGCTGATCGTCGGTGTCTGCATCGTTGCCCTCTTCGGTGTCGGTCCCATCGACGGCATTCTCGACGAAGGCGGTGTCCGCAAGGGTCTTGACCTTGTCGGCGGATCGGTCATCGTCTATGAAGCAGACCTGGAAGAAGAGCCCGACCCCGAAGAACTCGCTTTCAATATGGAAGCAGTACAGAACATGATGGTCAACCGTCTGACCACACTCGGCTATACGGAAGCAACCGCCACCCTCAACGGTGACCGCCGTATCCGTATCGAAATTCCCGCAATCGATGACCCTGAAGAGGCATCCCAGCTGCTCGGCTCGACGGCAAAACTCGAATTCTGCGATGCAGACGGCAACGTCCTGCTCGAAGGCAAGGATATTAAGGCGGCATATCCGCAGTACGGCGATGCAACCGGTCAGGGTATCCCGCAGTTCTTTGTCGGTCTGGAATTCCAGCCGGATGCCGTCGACAAGTTCGAAGCGGCAACCGAACAGGTACTTTCCGGCGACAACATCCTGAACGGCAAAAACTACATCGCCATTGTCCTCGACGGCGAAACACTTTCCGCGCCGTTCGTTCACGAGGTCATGCGCACCGATTCCTGTACCATCACCGGCAACTTCGACCAGGAGCGCGCGGTATGGCTGGCATCGATCATCACCTCCGGTCAGCTGCCGTTCGCACTGAAGGAAGTACAGCTCGAAGCCATCGGTCCGACCCTCGGTGAAGAAGCACTCTCCACCTCCGTTATCGCAGGCGGTATCGGTATTTTCCTCGTTATGATCTTTATGTCTGTTTTCTACAGACTGCCGGGTCTGATGGCGTCGTTTGCACTGTGCGGCTACATCGGCATTGTCGGTATCGTCATCTGTATCTCCAAGGTCAACCTTTCCCTGCCCGGTATCGCAGGTATCATCCTGTCCGTCGGTATGGCGGTTGACGCAAATGTCATCATCTTTGAACGTATCAAGGAAGAGCTGCGCGTCGGCAAGAGTACCGTAGCGTCGCTCCATGCCGGCTTCAAGAACGCCTTCTCCTCCATCATTGACTCCAACGTCACAACGCTGATCGCCGTTATCGTCCTGATGGTCTTCGGTACCGGCTCTATCGTCGGCTTTGCACAGACGCTGCTCATCGGTATTCTCGTTTCGATGTTCACAGCACTCCTCGTCACCCGCAATTTCCTCCATCTGCTTGTCGGCATGCGCGTGACCGACCCGAAGAAGTGGGGTATGTGGAAGAAGGATATGGAAATGCGAAAGGAGGCAATCGGCAAATGAATTACGAATTCAATCCGCAGAGCATGTATGACATGAATGCCGCTCCCGCACCGGAGAAAAAGAAAGTTCAGAAAAAGCAGATTCCCTTCGTCAAGTTCCGCAAATATTTCCTGATCTTTACCGCTGTCTGTCTGGTGATCGGTCTTGCCATCATCTTCATCCGCGGCTTTGCATGGGATACCGACTTTATCGGCGGTACCTCGATGCAGATCAACATCGGTCATGAGCTGACCAAGGATGAACTGAACGAAATCACCTCTATCACGGAAGATATTATCGGCAAGAAGGTTTCCGCTGTTCAGCGTACAGGCGACGGCGGCAAACAGGTTCTCATCAAATGTACCGAAATCGACACCGAAGTCCGTGATGCAGTCTTTGAAGCACTCAAGGAACGCTTCTCGCTGACCGATGCAGACCGTCTGAATGTCTCCTCTGTCGGTGCATCCGTCTCGGCTGACTTCCGCCGCTCGGGTATCATTTCCGTCTCGCTCGCAGTTGCGCTGATGCTGGTTTATATCACCATCCGTTTTGATTTCCGTTCCGGTCTTGCCGCGGTTGTCTGTCTGACGCACGACCTGTTCTTCATGGCAGTCGCTTATGCACTGTTCGGACTTCCGATGAACACCAACTGCATTGCGGCTCTGCTCACGATTCTCGGTTACTCGATCAATGCGACGATCATCGTCTTTGACCGTGTCCGCGAAAATGTCAAGCTCAACCCGAACAGCACATTCGGCGAAAATGTCTCGCTGTCCATCAATCAAACCCTGCTCCGCTCGGTCAACACCACGATCACGACCCTGCTCACCATCCTGATGATCTACATCTTCGGTGTCCAGTCGATTCAGCAGTTCATTCTGCCGCTGATTGTCGGTATCCTCGCGGGTCTTTACTCCTCCGTCTGCATCGCAGGCAACGTCTGGGCACTGCTGCTCGGCGACAACAAGAAGTCCGCCGCACTCGTTCCCGCAGGCAAGAAAAAATAATTTCCAGCATGACATCACAGACGATCCTCCTTTGTTTTGGCGGGTCGTCTGTTTTTTGTATTATCCATTACATTTAAGCGATATCCATTTACATCTAAACGATTTCGGATTACCGAATTGAGATGTAAAATATTACAAAAGAGAGGTGCTGATGTAATGGATCCAAACTTAAAGCTACGTGAACTTTTAGATCAGAGCGGCTGGACGGAATATCGTCTTGCCAGAAAAGCAGGATTATCCGATTCCACAATCATAAATATATTCAAAAGAAACACCGTGCCATCAATCCCGACACTGGAAGCCATCTGTAAAGCCTTTAATTTAACCTTATCCCAGTTCTTTGCAGAAGGGGAGATGGTCGAAATCACGCCGGAACTGCATGATATTTTCCAAGCGTGGCGTTTTCTGACACCCGCACAGAAGGAAGCACTTCTGCATTTAATGGACACGATGCGACAAGATCATAGCGCAAATGACGAAAAGGAGCAGTAATGCTTCTTTTTTTTATTCGACAGCAAATTGTGACAAGTTTTGCGTTTTCGATATGATATAATAATGTCAAGCTGAAAAGCAATTCATTACACATGAAAGGTCGTATCACAACATGAAAAACATCAAATCCCTGCTTTCCGACACCGCCGCCGTTTACAACACCACCGAACAGGAAATCACCGACAGCATCCGCGCATACTTCGATCATCTCATGGAGGACCCCGCATTCCGTGACGCATGGGAACAGATTCCCAAGGCGGACGGTATCCCCGACGAGGAATATCTGCTTGCGCTGATGCTCGCCGATGCCGCCGCCAATCGTTGAAGATAACGATGCATGAAAAAGAGGCGAGACCGCAGTCCCGCCTCAAACGCATCATTTCAGATCGTCCGGAAGATATTTCTTTGTTTCAAGGGTTTCGGTATCCTGTGAGGTATTCCACGCCATCAGAGAGCCGTACGGAATCGCACTGTAATCGATGGCTTCCACGTAGTACATATCGACATAGAACGCCGCGTGCTCTGGAATCTCGATGTTTTCAAAGACGAGACGGCGGTAGTTATAGTTCTGCTTACGGTCGG
>JAFYTT010000409.1 GCA_017558715.1 Clostridia bacterium
CATGTCTGATAAAATAATGATACCACAAGATCATGAATCTGTCAAGCATATTTTCTTGAAAAATACAAAATATTGTGGTGAAATGAAGAAAATCAGTCAGCGATGATGGTGGCAACCGCATGTGCGGCGATGCCGTCCCCCGAACCTGTAAAGCCGAGCTTTTCCTCGGTGGTTGCCTTGACATTGACGGCATCCGGGTCAACACCGAACACACGGGCTAAATTGTCGCGCATGGTATCGATGTATGGCGCAAGCTTGGGACGCTGGGCAATGACGGTGGCATCGATGTTGTTGACACGGTATCCACGGGCGGCAAGCAGATCGCGGACATGTGCGGCAAGGACGATGCTGTCGGCACCGCGGTAAGCCTCGTCGGTGTCGGGGAAATGACGACCGATATCACCGAGCGCGGCCGCACCGAGTACGGCATCCATCACGGCATGGGTCAGAACATCGGCATCGGAGTGACCGAGCAGACCGCGTTCATACGGGACGGCAACGCCGCCTAAAATCAGCTTTCTGTTTTCCACAAGACGGTGGACATCATAACCGTGTCCGATTCTGAAATTTTGCATGGAAATTCCTCTTTTCTGCATGAAATATGTTGTGTTACAGTAAGTATATCATACTTTTTCCGTTTTCTCAATTCTGTTCACAGAAGTTTTACGATTTTATGCAAAAAAAGTTGAGGAATTTACGCAAAAGGATTTGAAAAAATCACAGATCTGTGATACAATATTATAATAAAGTATAAATTCTGATTCAAGCAGCCGTTTTGCATGATAACGCATCACGGATTTCATAGAAAGACTCCCGCAGAAAGGAAATGGTAATCGCACAGGCGATTGCAGGGGCACCCGAAATGAGCGACTGGCTGAAAGAAAATATGACGTTTGTTTGGCAGCAGCTGATGGATATCCGATTGATTGACATTCTGGATATCGGTCTTGTTTCTGTTATGCTGTTTTTTGCGTTCCGTTTTATCCGCGAACGCCGTGCCGGAAAACTGGCACTCGGTATTGTATTGCTGTTTTTGATTATGATCATCAGTGAAGCGCTGGAAATGTACGTAACACGCTTCTTTTTGCAGAACATTTTCCAGGTCGGTATTCTGGTCGTCATCGTACTGTTCCAGCCGGAAATCCGTTCGGCGCTCGAAAAGATCGGCGGAGAACCGATCAAGTCCATCAAGGGCATCGGTGAGCAGAAGGACACAACGGAAACACTGGCTGTCATCCGAGAGATCAGCGAGACCATGGTTGATCTGGCGGCGGAAAAAACAGGTGCGCTGCTGGTATTTGAAAGAACGACAAAGCTTGGAGATATCGTGAAAACCGGTACGGTGCTCAATGCGGATGTTTCCTCGTTTCTGTTAAAGAATATTTTCTTCAACAAAGCACCGATGCATGACGGTGCCACGATCATTTCCGGCAACCGCATCCATTCCGCAGGTTGTTTTCTGCCGCTTTCTCTCAATGACAGCATCATCAAAGACCTTGGTACCCGTCATCGCGCAGGCATCGGTATGAGTGAAAACTCGGATGCCGTGGTTATCATCGTCTCCGAGGAAACAGGCGTGATTTCTGTCGCTGTGGACGGTAAGCTCAAGCGCGGCTACGATGCCGATACACTGGCGGCAGAGCTGGAAGGTCTGCTGATGTCGGACAATATTTACAAGAAGATCAAAAACCGCAAGGGTACAAAGAAGTGATGTGTGACAGATTCCGGGAAAGGATGATAATACGTGCAGAATTCCAATTTTGACGATGTCCGCAATACAGCGGAAGAAACTGTATTCGGCAAAAACAGCAATCAATATTCCAAAAAAGAAAACGGCATTACCATGGTGCTTTGCATCATCGCTGCGATCTGTATCTGGTTTTATGTCATGAGTATCGACTCGCCGACCGCAACGGAAATCTTTTCCTCTGTCAGCGTTACGGTCGTCAATGACCGCGACCTTTCGGTTGAGATGCCGCTTGCACCGATTTCCGGTACCGGCAACGTCATTGAAGTCAAGCTCAAAGGACGCAAGACGCTGCTCAATGATCTGCGGGAAAGCGATATTGAAGCCTATGTCGATGTCAGCGAAGTCATGACAACAGGCAAAGGCGTTTATACGGTCATGGTAGAAGCACCGGAGGGTACGGTCATTGAAGACTATTATCCGAAGGAAATCACGGTGTACATGGATAAGCGTTCCAGCGTGACTGTTCCCGTACAGGCGCATCTGGAGCAGTACAGTCTTGTTTCCGGCTATACCGTCAACCTTTCCTCCCCGACACTGTCGCTGGAATCGATTCAGGTCTCCGGTCCCGAATCGGAGCTTGCAAAAATCGATCATGCGCGTCTGACGGTATCGTTTCCCGGTACCATTACCCGTTCGTTTTCCAGCGCGGGTCTGCTGACGCTCGTGGATGAGAACGGTGATGAGATCAATACAAAGTATCTGACGATGTCGGAAACGGAAGCGACCGCTCGTTATCATGTATACACCACCAAAACGATTGATCTGGCGGTTGCATACAAGTATGGCTATTTCGCGGAAAACGGTACGGAGGTTTCGATTCAGCCGAAGTCGGTTAAGGTCAAGGGCACGGTGGAAGTGCTGGAGCTTCTGGAATCCCATACGGTGGCGACCATCGATGAAACGATGATTGCAGAGGACGGCGACCATGCATATCCGCTGAAGCTGCCGGAAGGTGTGGAATTTGCGGATGCGAATCAGAGCGATACTGTTTCAATCAAAATCCGCTTCACCAAGGCAAAACTGAATAAGGTACGGATCACAACGTCCAATGCGGAGATCATCAACGTGCCGGAAGGCAAAAAGGTCGAGGTCTTAGACGAAGCAATGACCGTCAATGTCCGCGGTACCACAGGGGCTTTGATGTTTATGACAGCGAAGGATTTCTCTTTGATTGTTGATGCGGCACATGCCAGCACCAACGGTGATCAGTATATTACGGCATCCGTTGCAGTGAAGGACGGAAACAGCGCTGATCTTTATGTTGTCGGAGATTATTCTCTGCAGATCCGTGTCAGCGACGCAGAAGAATAACAGCGAAACCGACAAGAAACCAATTGGAAAGCAAACATATGAAACATACAGAAGTACGGCAGTTCCTGGTGCGCGATATTCGGATTCCGTATACCGCGCATCCACAGGAAGCCATCGAAAAAGCTAAGAAACAGTTCAGACATGCGCTTGGACGCGGCAGGAGTGCCGATATCCGGGATGCAGTTCTCTATAAAAGTTCCATTGACGCGCGGAAGAAACCCGAAATTCTGCGCGTCTGTACCGTTTTGGTGACCGCGGAAATTTCGGCGGGTGAGGCAGAGGACATCTGCCTGCGCGACCGTGCTGTCGGCGTATTTGAAAAAGAAACATTTTCTCTTCCTGTGGGAACAGACGAAATGCACGGCAGACCCGTCATCGTCGGATTCGGACCGGCAGGCATGTTCTGTGCGCTTCTCTTATGTGAAGCAGGATTTGCGCCGATCATTGTGGAACGCGGAGACGATGTGGAAGAACGTGCCGCAGCGGTTGAACGGTTTTATAGAACGCGCGTCCTCGATACGGATTCCAATATCCAGTTCGGTGCGGGCGGCGCGGGAACCTTTTCCGACGGTAAGCTCGTAACGCGCATCGGAGATCCGAAATGTACCTGGGTGCTTGAAAAATTGGCCGCATACGGTGCGCCCCGGGAAATTTTAACGAAAGCCAAGCCGCATATCGGTACCGATATCCTTTTACGTGTGGTCGCCAATATCCGTGATGATCTGATCGCACGGGGATGCGAATTCCGCTTCCGTACCGCAATGCAGGAGATTGTTTCAACGGAAACGGCAGGCGGTACGCACGCAAACGCGATCAGAACCCGTGACGGCGATATCCCGTGCGGTGCGCTTGTGCTGGCGCTCGGTCACAGTGCGCGCGATACGTATAACATGCTGTACGAGCGCGGATTTCTGCTGCAGTCAAAGCCGTTTTCCGTCGGTGTCCGTATCGAGCATCTGCAGTCCGCACTCAATGAAGCCGCATATGGAACAGCCGCACGCGATACCCTTGCCTGCGGAGCCCACGGAAATCAGATTCTTCTGCCGCCTGCGGAATATACCGTCTCGCACAGACCGAAGCCGACCGCTGAGGATCCCGATCCGCGCGGTGTGTATTCGTTCTGCATGTGTCCGGGCGGTGAGGTCATGGCGGCGGCAAGTGAGGCTGGCGGTGTCGTCGTCAACGGCATGAGCCGATTTGCACGTGATGGCAGAAATGCAAATGCTGCACTTGCAGTGTCCGTCCGTACCTCCGATTACGGCGACCATCCGATGAAGGCCATCGAATACCAGCGGTCATTGGAACAGAAAGCATTTTTGGCGGGCGGCGGCAATTACAGCGCACCGTGCCAGACTGTCGGTGATTTTCTGAGAGGAACCTGCGGCACAGAACCGACAACAGTCAAGCCCTCTTATATGAACGGCGGTGTCAGAATGTGCGATCTTCACACGATCCTGCCGACCTTTGTTACCGATCTTCTTGCCGACGGCATCCGACGTTTTGATCGTCAGTATCCGGGGTTCTCCTCGGATACGGCACTTCTGACGGGTGTTGAAACACGCACCTCTGCCCCGGTACGGATTCCGCGCACAGAATATTATACCGCTGACGGATGTGACAATATTTACCCGATCGGCGAAGGAGCGGGCTATGCCGGCGGTATTACGAGTGCTGCGGTAGACGGTGTCAATGCCGCATTGGCGCTGCTTGCAAGATACCGCCGCTGATACAAAATAAACGGCTGTACCTCGGATGTACAGCGAAGATAAGGAATCATTATGCGCCAGATTGGCATTGTAACTGAAAGTATGAACCGAACGGCGACTGTCGAGGTCAAGCGGATGTCCGCCTGCTCAGGCTGTCACCGTGCAAATCCCGGCATGGAATCCGTACAGGGCGAGGCTCTGTCCGATCTGTCCCATTGCCATGAATGTTCCATGTTTCCCGTGGACACCGAGATGACCGTTTCGGCGCTCAATGAGATCGGTGCCGCTGTCGGGGAACGTGTTGTCATAGAGTCCGCAACTGAACTCATTCTCGGTTATGCGGCGGCCGTGTTTCTGCTCCCGATCGGACTGGCATTTTTGTGCGGCTGTATCTTTGCACTGGTCATTCCCGCCGTCTGGAGTCCGTATCTCGGTGCGGTGGTCGGTTTTATCGGTGCATTTGCCGCGGTCAAGCTCATATTTGACCGTCGGGCGAAGGAAAAGACAGTCTATACGATCATCAAACGTCTGACGAAAGGACCCGGTATCCCCGATGAACCAGAAAGTATGGAAAATTGAAGAACAGGAGGAAGCGGTGATCGCACAGCTGTGTGATACCCTGGAGATTTCTCCGATCGTTGCGCGTCTGCTTTATAACCGCGGATTTTATGAGCCGATTGCCGCGGGACGTTTTCTGCGCAAGGAGACGGGCGTGTTTCACGATCCGTTTTTGCTGCGCGATATGGACCGTGCGGTGGCGCGCATCCGTGCCGCTGTCGATGCCGGTGAACGCATTACCGTATACGGTGACTACGATGCGGACGGCGTGACAGCAACGTCGGTATTATTCCTCTATCTTGCATCCATCGGCGCGGATGTTCACTTTTATATCCCCGGTCGGTTTGATGAAGGATACGGACTGAACACCGATGCGGTCAAAAAGCTTGCCGCAGACGGAACTCATCTGATCGTCACCGTCGATACGGGTGTGACAGCGGTGGATGAGGTCGCATTTGCCAACGCTTGCGGTATGGATGTCGTTATTACCGACCATCATACCTGCCGTCCGATTTTGCCCGATGCAGTCGCTGTTGTCAATCCGCACCGTGCCGACGATACCTATCCGTTCAAGGAGCTTGCCGGTGTCGGCGTTGCGTTCAAGCTCATCTGCGCCATCGAATGTGCCGACATGACGGAAACTGCGCAGAAAAAAGAAGCCACCCGCAGACTGTGTATGGAATACGCCGAATATACTGCCATCGGTACGATTGCCGATGTCATGCCTCTGCGGGATGAAAACCGCCTGATCGTCAACATCGGACTTGCGCTGCTTCAGCAGACACAAAAACCCGGTCTGATTGCCTTGATGGATGTCGCCGCAGGGCAAAGCTGTACAGCATCCGCAGATTCGCAAAGTGCACAGTCCCGTACAGAACGCCCCAAATATGTGAAAAAACGGAAGGTCACCTCTTCCTTTATCAGCTTTACGATTGCACCGCGCATCAATGCCATCGGACGTATTTCCAGCGCCGCGCGTGCTGTTGAGCTGTTTCTGACCGATTCTTTGGAATACGCAAACCGTTTGGCAAATGAGCTGTGCGATGCGAACCGCGAACGGCAGGAAACGGAAAACCGCATTGCCGCGGAAGCATTTGCGCAGGTGGAAAGCGAACACGACATCGAGCGGGAGCATATTCTGGTGCTTGCCGGAGAGGGATGGCATCACGGTGTCATCGGCATTGTCGCATCCCGTGTGACAGAAAAATACCATCTGCCGTGTATTTTGTTTTCGTTTCCCTCCGAGGAAAATGAGGGAGGGATACCGCTTCCGACCGATGAAGGCAAGGGCTCGGGACGTTCGATCGACGGCTTCTGTATGATCGATGCGCTTGTGGATACCCAGGATCTGATTGTGCGTTTCGGCGGACATGCGATGGCGGCCGGCGTGACGGTCACCCGTGAAAATCTGCCCTTGTTCCGCGAGCGGATGGAGACTGCCGCGGCGAATGCATTTGCTGGCGGTGTTCCCGCACCGTGTCTGCGTGTTGACTGTGAAACCTGTTTTTCCGATATCAACCTGCGTACAGCAGAGGAAATCTTTGCACTCGAACCTTACGGATGTGCCAATCCCCAGCCGCTGTTCTGTCTGCGCGGCGCCAAAATCGAGACGGTCTCCATGCTGTCCGGGGGCAAGCACACAAAACTGCTCATTTCCGATCCTGAGGATGACACAATCACACGAACCGCGATGGTCTTCGGTTGTCATACAGAGGATTTTGCGTACCGTGCAGGAGATCTGATCGATCTTGTATATACACTGGAAGTCAACGAATTTCGCGGGGAGCGTACCGCACAGATGTTGGTTTCCGATCTGCATCCCGCAATAGACGGCAATACGTTTGAGAACCGCCAGACACAGGCATACCGACAGATTCAGTCGGGAACGGTGGTCTTGCCGGAGGGCTGTCTGACGGTATCGGATATGATACCCGGGCGTGAGGACTGCCGCGCGATATGGATGTATCTGCGTGAGGTAACCGGCGGCGGTGCGGAATCTGTATCGGTATTTTACCGCAGGATTGCCTTTCATACGGG
>JAFYTT010000410.1 GCA_017558715.1 Clostridia bacterium
CAGGCACAGTATTATACAACGTAAAAGATGCCGCTTGCACTGACAATTAATGTCGATGCAAGCGGCATTGCTGATAAGGTTATCTTCTGTTCTTCATTGGCATGATGATGGAAATGGATAACTGATATATATCCTGCATCTCCTGCCAACTGCGATCAAATAAGCGAATCAGACCCCGAACAACAAATAATTTCTGAATTATTTATCCGATCTCTTGCAATCTCGCAAAAGATGTGATATAATATGTCAGAACAAAACACAGGGGAGCTTGCAGCAGATGTCATCTGCGTACAGGCTGAGAGGAAGGTGAAACCTTCGACCCTTTACCTGATGCGGATAATGCCGCCGTAGGAAGTCATACCAAAGTATTTTATATGGGAGACATCCGTATCAGGTTGTCTCCTGTTTTTGTTGCACAAATGATTGTGCTGCAATCGAATAAACGGGGAGCTTGCGGCAGATTTCATCTGTATACGGGCTGAGAGGAAGGTGAAACCTTCGACCCACCAAAGTTCATGTTTTACATGAATTTGACCTGATTTGGATAATGCCAACGTAGGGATACAAATGATGCGTATTTTCACGGAAGTTACCCGAATCGGGCGGCTTCCGTTTATATTTTGTACAGGAAGGAGGAAATATTGTTCCCGACAGATTCGGGCGGATGGGAGGGGAGCGCCTCACATTTTGTATGCACAGGTTTGTGCGGCGATGGGAACCCGTGTTTCGGGGTGAGAGGAGAAAATGGATTCTCGACCGAACGAGGCATTGACCTCGATATCATAAACTGTGAGGTTACAAAAATGAAAAATTCCAAAAGCATTCTGAAACTTGTCACGCTTGCTATGCTCATCGCGCTCGGCGTGGTCATCTCCCCCATCCTTCGTGTGGAGGGAATGTGTCCCATGGCGCACTTTATCAACATTACCTGCTCTGTCTTTCTCGGTCCGTGGTATTCGCTGCTCTGTGCCGTACTGATCGGTGTCATCCGCATGATGACCATGGCGATTCCGCCCATCGCTTTGACAGGAGCCGTGTTCGGTGCCTTTCTGTCGGGCGTGTTCTACCGTCTGTCAAAAGGAAAAATCATCTTTGCCGTGCTCGGTGAGATCATCGGAACCGGCATCATCGGCGCGATTGCATCTTATCCTGTCATGAGTATCCTCTGGGGAAAAGAGGGACTTTCCTGGTTGTTCTATGTGCCATCGTTCATCTGCGGAACTCTTATCGGCGGAAGTATTGCCTATTTGTTTCTCAAGAAAATCGCATCGAACGGTCTCCTTGCGCAGATTCAGTCAAAGCTCGGTTCCCGCGTCTACAACGACAAAGGAAGTATCCTCTCTGATGCGCTGTCCATTGCTGCGCTCGGCGGAATTCTGTTCGTCGTGATCGAAATTGCGGCAGGAATTTTCAGCCTGGAAGCGCCCCTGTGGGATATTCTCGCTTATGCCGCACCTGCCGTATCTGTTGCCGCAGGACTTGTCTACTACCTTATCAAGAAAGTGAAGCATCATGAAAAAACTGCATGAAATCCGTGATGACGTTCAGCATAAGCATCCGCTGATCCACTGCATCACCAATCCGATTTCTATCAACCAATGCGCAAATGCGATTCTGGCTGTGGGTGCACGACCGATCATGGCGGAGCATCCTCTCGAAGTGCGGGAGATCACCAAAACTGCGGACGCTCTGCTGTGCAATCTCGGGAACATCACCGATGCGCGAATGGAGTCCATGAAAATCGCGCTGATAACAGCCAAAGAAAAGGAAATTCCCACTGTGATCGATGCCGTGGGGATCGCCTGCTCTGAACTGCGTCGGAATTTTTTGGGGGAGCTGTTAAAAACAGGCACACCGACCGTCATCAAGGGCAACTATTCGGAAATTGCGGCGCTGTATTTCGAAAATTACCGCTCATCCGGCGTGGATGCGGATGCATCACTCGATCAGAATGCTGTCAGCCGTATGGCGGCAGAACTGGCACAGTCATACGGTACCGTCATTCTTGCAAGCGGAAAAACAGACATCATCACGGATGGTAAACGACTGATCTGCGGGAACAACGGTACACCAAGACTCGCTTCCGTTACGGGAACAGGATGTATGCTCGGTGCGCTGTGTGCGGCGTATCTCTCCGTATCGCGTGATATGGATGCGGCGGTCTGTGCGTGTTCGGTCCTTGGCATCTGCGGACAGCTTGCCCAAACAGCACCGGGCAGCGGTTCGTTCATGGTACATCTCATGGACGGGCTGTCCACATTGTCCGCGGTGGAATTTGAAACTTATATATCTTTGGAGGAATTTGATCTTGAAACAATTTGACACAAGCCTGTATTTTATCACAGACAGCGGAACTTATGAAGAAGCGGAGTTTCTTGCACGCATTGAAGCTGCACTTTGCGGCGGCGTGACCATACTCCAGCTTCGCGAGAAAAACAAAACCACCAGAGAGTATATTTCTCTGGCGGAAAAGGTACACAAACTTACGAAAGAACATGGCGTCCCGCTGATCATCGACGACCGTGTGGATGTGGCACTTGCCGTGGATGCGGAGGGTGTACATCTCGGTGCGGAAGATATGACGGTTGCACAGGCAAGAAAGATTCTCGGTGAAGATAAAATCATCGGCGCAACAGCGAAAACCGTACCGTGGGCGCTGGATGTATACGGACAGGGCGCGGACTATCTCGGTGTCGGTGCGATTTATCCCACGACCACCAAGGTAAAAACCGTTCTCACCTCC
>JAFYTT010000411.1 GCA_017558715.1 Clostridia bacterium
CCGCATCTGCAATCGGACGGATGGTGTACTTGAGCGTGCCGTTATGCCTGCGTCCGTCTTTGAGCTGGACTTCCGTTGGCTCGGTGTAGATCAGACACTTCTCCTCAAGTTCACGGACATACTTTGCAACGCTGTTGTCGGTTCGATGAATGTATTTTCCGATCGTGGCATAGCTGGGATGGCAGGTATACGTTTTGCGATCCTCGCAGTACATGAGAAACATATACACAAGTAGCGCGCCGTCGGAAAGCTCGAGATGGAAGATTTCATTCGGCAGCGGGAAATAGTAGCGCGGCTTTGGCTGATTATACAGCATAAGCAACTCTCCCTTCCGGCACAATCGGTGCAAACGTGATTTTCGCATGTGCACGGAAGTCAAGCCATGCATAATAGAGTGCATTGTAATCCGGCATGCTGTATGTCGCGGCGGCTTCCTTATAAAATGCATCGCCAACAAGAACAACATACAGGATTGCATATGCAAGATCATAAAAAGAATGATTTCGCTTCATCATCCACAGCCGGATCGCATCATCAAGATATTCCGGCATGATATCCGTCTGCAGAATTCGTCGAATGACAGACTGATCGAAATAACAGGATTGAAATCGGATTCCCTGTGCGTGCCACAAACTGCGCAGAGCAAAATACGCCATCGCGCGGATTTGTCTGCCAGGGAATCTTCCATCCCGCTCCGGTGCAAAGCACGGTTTGACAATGGCGGATTCAAACAGCCTATCTGCAAATGTCATGTTCTTCATAGGCTCACCTCACTTTCCAAGGTGGGATTCCACCCACGCCTGCAGATTTTCTTTCGGTACAATCAGCCGCTTGCCGATGCGCACGGACGGAAAGCCTTCTTCGTTCATCAGCTCGTAAGCGGACGAGATGGAGATCCCCAGCAGTTTTGCGACGGTGTCCGCGTTCAGATACAGCGGAAGTTCTTCATAGGTTTTATACATAGAATTTTTCATATAGTTTTCTCCTTTTCATATTTGGTTGTTGATTTGTAGGTTGATGATTTGTTTTCGGATTACAGAATCATGGTTATCACCTCCTTTGCAAAATAAAAAAGCCGAGGGATTTCTCCCCCGGCGTGCGGTTGTGGTTATTCTTATGAGTCTTCGTTGTTTGTTTTTCCGAGAACCACATGAACATATTTGTGTCCATACAAATACTCGGTGTAAGCATCTTCATTGAGTTCCGGAAAATATTGATGGAACAGCAGATCGTCTGCCTGATAATTATCCGCATCCTTCAGCCGAGAAAGCAGTCGTCCACCCTCCTCATAAATCAGACATGCAAACAATAGTGTTTTCACGGATGATACGCCGCTCTTCGATTTCGTGCCAAGATCTAACTCGGTCAGCAGCAGATGCAGAACGTGATCATTGACAATGTATTTCGAAACGGTTTTCAGACAACTTTGGAAAACCTTGTCCGCCTGTTCTATGAGGATTTTGCGCTCCTTGTCCTTTTTATCTTTGGCACGGATTTTGATGGAGCGGATTTCAGCGCCCGCTTTCAGCACAGCATCAATGATATTTTTCTTGCGGTGCGAATCGTTGCTGTCGCCGTCTGCCGTATCAAGATCAAACAGATCACGGAAATTCACATGATGTGTATACTCACTCCGTGTTTTCAGACTTTCCACGATATCGTAAATGTGGCACATCGGCGTGTTCAGCTTTACGTTCTTATCGCTTTTGGATGTAACATTCCCCTCAGTCATGAATTCATAGAACGCGGGAAGCTTCCCTCCATGGGATTTTACGAACTCCTGCTTCCGACGCTTCAGCTGACCGAGCACCTTGCCTGTATCAACATCATATAAGCGTTTCGCCTTATCGATCTCCATGCCGGACAGTACCGCCAGAATACAGATCTCATAATACAGCGGTTTGAGCTTTTGAAATTCACCTCTGTTGTTGAAGCAGTCCAGTCGATGAAATTCATCCCAGAACAGGCTGTTGAGAAACTGCGACAGATTGATGATCTCGCCGATCTTATTATCGGAAATCTTCTGATCAAGCTGCGCCAGACTTTCCGGTGTATTCGTATAGCTTGCCTTGCCTATCGGATCGATCTTGCATACCGGAATCGGAAATGCATCCCGGATCAGCGCACTGTGATACCGAAGCGGTGTATTCCACGTAACGAGTACCGCATCGGAATCGTAGTCGCATCCGTTGAGCTGCTGTTGGATATTGTTGCGGATTGCGTTGACACAGAGGATGTTGGGATTCAGATTGAAGTAGGAATCAATATAGTGATGTGGTGTGTTTTCAGCAAGATACAAGTTGCCCATAGTGATATGCGGACTTCGGATACAGAGGTACGCATCTCCGTCACGGTAATGACTGCAGTAGGCGTTATCGCCCGTAATCGCAAGCGGATGATTTACCTTGTAATCCTTATCTATGATCGCGCAAAGAAATTCAATCGGATTTCCGAAGAGTGTCTGATAATTACCATCGACAAGTACTCTGCCGCTTTTGAGCTTGTCCTTGAAGATCTTGCAAACTTCTGTCCGAAAGTCCTTATAGATCGAAGTGTGCTCAAACTGGGGCGTGCGCGTGGTCAGATCGTGAATCAGCCGCTGTCTGTAATTGTCCACAGTCAACGTTTTTGAATCAATATCATCCTGCAGTCCGACATGATTCAAATGAAAGCGCATATAGGTGGAACGCTTCTGCAGTTTTTCCAGATATTCCAGCGACATCGCAAGGAAATTTTCGGTTTCAGCATAGGAAAACGGCATCGTGTTGATGATCTGATAGCTTGTATACGACATGTTGCCGTTCATCTGTGTGGGATAATGATCCGTCTTTACCACACCGAAATCGGACGTATCCTTTCCTTCATATGCCGCATCCAGCCACAGTTTGAACTTCTCCTTCAGCGGCATCTCCTTCGGCAGGAATTTCAGATATTTCAGACTGCTCTCGGTGATGACCAGCTTGATATCCGTCACATCGCGCGCGGTGGTAAATCCCGCAAGTTGACGGATTTGCTTGATATCGTTCACCTGAAACCACAGCTGCAGATTCGTGTTGAACGCGCAGGTCTTGAAGAATCGGTTGCGCAGAAGCATCATGCTGTGCTCACCGTAGCCGTTATCGTTGAACACGCTGACGTCCATCAGCGCTTCGCCGTCCCAGATCACGTTCTCGACTTCGGTTTCTTCCTCGGCCGCGGTCAGCATACCGTCCTCAGTCTGGCGAACGCAGACGGCGTGGGTTTTGAAAACGGAGGTCTGATCGGGGATGATGAGGATTGCTTTTTTCGGGAGTTTGAGGATGCTTTCGATGCTGCTCAGCGTCAGCGAGATGTACGCCTGCCACGATGCCTGGTCATCCACCTCGGCGGACAGTCCGCAGGAGCTCCACGCCATCATGTCATCATACAGCGGCTCAGCGATAAACAGGCAATGACCGGAGCGGCTGCTTCCGGCGCTTCGCTTGTAGCGGACATAATGGATGCCGTCCACACTGAATCCGTCGCGGTAGAGCACGGCGCGGATCTCCTCGCATTTTACGGCAGTTTCCAGCGCTTTCCCGGTGCGGCAGTAACACTGCTTCTCGCTGTCGTAGGAGAAGTATTTACCGAGAATCTCCTCACCGATTGGATTTTCAACGTGCGCATAGTCCGTATCCTTGTTATACGGCACTTCCACAGCAATCAGCGTCGGCTCGCCGTCGATATCGCGCACACATATGTGGTCGGTCATGTCCGCATCGGCAACGTCATGACCGTGGCGCACAAACCGTCTGCCGTATTTCTCGAATTCTTTGATGGCGAAATCAAAGCTCACGCTGATCACAGCGCGGGTGCAGTTGTGCTCGAGATACGGGACACCGATCTCTTTTGCGTGTTTTTTGTATACCGCCGCCAGCTTCTCGGTTTCGAGGCTCTCGTCCAGCACGCCTTCAAAGCGCGAGATATCCAGTTTGCCGTCCTTCAGCGCAGTCAGCGGTGCGATGCCGTTCGCCGCGTGCATATGCCTGAAGATGTCACAGCCGTCCAGCGCGAGGATTTTGTGGTACTTGAATTCTTTTTTCTTGTCTGATGCCATGGCTATCATCCCTTTCTGAAAATATTGTATCATATTCTGTTGGCAGATTCTAC
>JAFYTT010000412.1 GCA_017558715.1 Clostridia bacterium
GCATCAATCGCTATGTCCCGCATGCGTATACCCCGAAATTCCCCGATCCCGACTGTCCTCCGCACATGTACGCAGGCGGTACCAATCCGCAGTATGCAAAATTCCGTCTTCTGATGGAATATATGAACCGTGTCTGCCATATCTTTGACGGCGGTACGCATATTGCGTCGGCCGCAGTTCTCTATGACGCAGAAGCGTATTGGGCAGGCGGCAAGTTCATGTATGCCGACAAGCCCGCGCGTTACCTGACCGAGCATCAGCTCGATTATGATATTGTTCCCGCCGATTATCTTGAAAAAGCGGAAATCCGCGGAAAGACGTTTGTGCTTGCAAAGGAAACGTATCCCGCACTCGTTGTTCCGTATGCAGAGTATCTGACGGAAAAGACGGTTTCCGTTATTTCTCGTCTGGCATCGGCAGGTGTTCTGGTTTACTTCATCGACGGCATGCCGCAGATTGCCGAAACCGGCAAACTCGCAGAGATTCCGCAGGCAACGGTGCTGGCACTGGATGCGCTGGAATCTGCTCTGCGCGGCATTGGTGCGGCAGATGTGACAGTCATTTCCGCAAATGATGCGGTACGCAATCTGCGCTTCTACCATTACACGGTTGGAACAACACAGTATTATATGCTGACAAACGAGGGCATTCACGATCCGGTTCAGGCGAAGATTCGTCTGTCGGCTTGCGGCGGCGGTGCCTATGCCGTATACGATCCGATGCACAACACCGCTCAACGCGCAGTCTCCGAGGACGGTGTGATTTCGCTGGATCTGCCGCCGTACGCATCGACGGTTCTTGTGTTCGGCGATCTGCCCGCGACCCTTGCCGATGTGAAACCGTCGGAGGCGCTTGTTGCATCGTATCCGCTGGAAGCAACATGGGATATTTACCTTGCAACCCAGGCGGAATACCCGATCTTCGCACCGTTCCGCTCGACCGATACGCTGTTCAATATCACGGGACGCAGCGGTCTGCCGCGCTTCTCGGGTCATATGCAGTATGAAACGACCTTTACGATGGATGCACCGCTGGCACATATGCGCGTAATGCTGGATCTGGGTGTTGTCGGTGAGAGCGCATCGCTGCTTGTCAACGGCGTTGATATCGGCGACGCGATCATTCCGCCGTACCGCTTTGATATTACAGATGCGCTGAAAGCCGGTCAGAATTCCGTCGTTGTGGAGGTTACCAACCATTACGGCTGGGCAATGCGTGACGGCTTCTCCCGTTATCTGTCATTTGAACCGTCGGGACTGCTTGGTCCTGTTACCATTGAAATTTATCGTGTAAACGATTGAGGAGGATTTACATTATGAAACGTACACACCAAAACAAAATCGCGCTGTTGATGGGATGCCTGCTTGCGGTATCTGCTCTTGCTTCCTGCGGCGGCGGAGATACGACATCCGTTGATACCTCTGCCGATACCGCATCTGTCGGCACAACGGCACCCGCTGAAACCGAAACCACGCGGCTGACTGCCGATCTGCCCGAAGCGGATTACGAAGGCTATGTATTCCGCGTTGGACATTGGGAACATCCCGGATGGGAAAGCCGTGCCTGCCATGATATTTATGCGGAAGCAGAAAACGGCGATACCATCAATGATGCGGTCTACATGCGCAACATTGCTGTTTTTGATCGGTTCAACTTCTCGATTTCTCTGGAAAATGTCCCGTTTGATGAACTGGTTACCCGTGTGAAGAATGCCGTTGCTGCAGGTGACGATGCTTACGACATTGCGTATCTGCGTCTTTATGAGCAGAAGAATCTTGTCGCGGGCGGTTACTTTGTAGACTTCAATGACATTCCGAACATTGATCTTTCCAAGCCCTGGTGGGATGCCGGCTGTATTGAATCTCTGACCGTTGACGGCAAGCTTTATCTGGCGGCTTCTTCCATTAACTATTCCGATGAAAACGCAACAGCCGGTATTCTGTTCAACAAGCAGATTGCGGCAGACTACGATATGGAAGACCCGTATCAGCTGGTTCGTGACGGCAAGTGGACGATGGATAAAATGAAGGAGATGTATACCGGCGTTTCCAAGGATGTCAACGGTGACGGCAAGATGGGCGGCGAGGACCTTTGGGGCTTCCTCGGCGGTACAGACGTTGCGGCATGCTTCTATATCGGTGCCGGCGGTACTGTCGTTTCCCGCGATCAGAATGGCGGTCTTTACGATTCCCTCGGCAATGACAGGAACTTTGCCATCGTCGAAAAGGTGCAGAGCATCATGACCGATGAAGACAACTTCTATAACCACCATCTCGGCACACAGGCACTGGAAAAGACCGACGATAACCAGTACCGCGACCTGTTCTCTGACGGACACGGTTTGTTCTTCTGGACGAGAATGGACGAAGTCACCACCCTGCGCGGTATGGAGACCGACTTTGGTATTCTGCCCACGCCCAAGTACGATGAAGCACAGGAGAACTACATCAGCTTCGTTTCGCAGCATATCATGGGTCTGATGTCCGTTCCTGCAGCCGCTTCCAATCTGGAACGTACCGGTACGATTCTCGAAGCGCTTGCTGCAGAATCCTACTACACGCTGACCCCTGCATACTATGAAGTCGCACTGAAGACCAAGGGTTCCCGTGACGATGCATCTGCGGAAATGCTCGATACCATCTTTGCAAACCGCGTCTATGACCTCGGCGAATACTTCAACTTCGGTTCGATCTTTGATTCGATCAATACTGTGTGCCAGAACAAGTCCAAGGGTATCGCATCCGAATATGAAAAGAAGGCATCTGCATTTACCAAGGCTCTCAATAAGTGGGTTGAGGAAATCGAAGGTCTGGAATAATATCTGCATAGAATTTGGGAGAAAGACAACATGGAGACTCTGAACAGAAAACTTCGCATCGGTGTCTTCGGCGGTGCGCGCGGAAGAACGATGATCGATGTTTTGCTGAATCATCCGGATGCGGAGCTGGTCGCGGTCTGTGATAAATTCACGCCGCTTCTGGACAGTGCAAAGGAAGCCGCACGGGAAAACGGCATGGACATTGCTGTTTATGAAACGTTTGAGGAATTCATTCGGCACGATATGGATGCGGTCGTTTTAGCAAACTACGCAACCGAACACGCGACGTATGCCATCAAGTGTATGCGTGCGGGCAAGCATGTTCTCTCCGAGGTGCTTCCGTGCGAAACCATGGCACAGGCGGTCGAGCTGATCGAAACCGTTGAGGAAACGGGTCTTGTCTACGCATATGCCGAAAATTACTGCTATATGACGCACACGTTTGAGATGTGGCGCAGATACAAGACAGGTGAAATCGGCGATGTCATGTACGGTGAGGGCGAATACATCCACGACTGCTCCGCTATCTGGCCGTCGATCACCTATGGAGAGCGCAACCATTGGCGCAATCTGCTGACACCGACCTTCTACTGCACGCATTCGCTCGGTCCGCTGATCACGATCACGGGTCTGCGTCCTGTCCGCGTTGTCGGTTTTGAAATGAACCATCCCGAGGAAATGCGTTCGCTGGGTCTCATCGGCGGCTCTGCGGGTCTGGAAATCGTCACGCTGGAAAACGGCGCGATCATGAAGAGCGTGCACGGTTATATGAAGCGTGAACCGGGTTCTGTCAACTATGAGCTGTACTGTACCAAGGGTATGATGGAAACGGGCAGACTCGATCCGCTCGAACCGCTCAATGTGTACAAGGAAGGCGATCAGCGCTGTATCGGCGATTGGGAGCATTACACGCCCGAACCGAAGATTGCTGCAGAAGAAGCAAAGATGTACGACGGTCACGGCGGCTCCGACTTCTATTCCACGCACTTCTTCATTGAAAAGATTCTCGGCAGACCGAACGGCGCATGGTCGATCGATGTCTATACCGCTGTCGATATGGGTATCTGCGGATTGCTGGCACACCGTTCGCTGCTCAACGGCAATATTCCGATGGAAGTGCCGAATCTGCGCAACAAGGAAGAACGCGACGCTTGGCGCAATGACAATGCCTGCACCAATCCCGAGGTCGCGGGAGATCAGCTGTTGCCGGCATCCTCGTATCCGCTCGACGAGCCGATTCCCGATTCCGTCTATGATTACGTCAGACAGCTTTGGCTGGAAGATAAAAACGCATAACAAAAGAAGAAACCGTTCCTGTCCATGGAGCGGTTTCTTTGTGTTTATTTCGTTGGTTTGGTAGGCGGTATCTGATTGCACCGATTGACATAGGTTTTCTGATACTCGGTAAGTGCGGGACAGGGATATTCCGCGCAGTCCGCACAATGCGTTACCCCATGTCGGTCGGCACATACGGTAAACGGACAGTCGCGGCAGAGCGCAAAAACGTCTTCCGACCGACAGCCGAGACAATGAAAGGTATGAAGCGGCAGATCGGCGGAAAAGGCATCGCGGTAGAATTGCTTTGACTCCTGCCGCAGTTGTTCATCGTCATGGACGGTCGCAAGATAGATTTTACAGCGGGAACAGTCGTGTCCGCAGCAGCCGACGGGTTGCGGTTGAATGTCCATCGGTGTTATGCTTCCGTGAGATGCAGCATCGCAAGAATTTCGGCAGCATTCGTATCGGGCTTGACCTTCGGCATAACCGCCTCGATCACACCGTTTTCGTCAATCAGATATGTCGAGCGGACCACGCCCATGCCAACTTTGCCTGCCATCTTCTTTTCCTGCCAGACGCCGTAGGCTTCAATGGCGATGCGGTCGGGGTCGGAGAGCAGAATAAACGGCAGACTGTACTTCTCGGCAAACTTGACGTGAGAAGCAACACTGTCGCGGCTGATGCCGATCACAGCGATGTTGTTCTCACGGAATGCATCATACGATGCCGCAAACGCACACGCCTGACGGGTACATCCGGGTGTGTTGTCCTTGGGATAGAAGTACAAAACGACCTTCTTTCCGCGGAAATCGGAGAGGGAAACGGCATTGCCGTCCTTATCGGAAAGCGTAAAATCGGGGGCGATCATTCCTGTTTCGAGCATGAGAGGTTCTCCTTTGTTATTTGATGATATGTCTATTATACCACAGAATCGCAGAAATGCAAGTAGTTTGACCTTTTGCAAAATGTTAATATTTTGCAAACCCTCTTGACAAATCTGTCTATCCGTGATAGACTATATACAGAAAATGTCTATTATCGATAGACAGAGAGGAGACAATACCATGACAGATTATATTTTAGGCACGGTGGAAAGCCGATTTGCTGACATTGTATGGACAATTGCGCCGATCACGACCGCAGAGCTGGTTAAGCGGTGTGCTGATGACCTTTCCTGGAAGCGCACAACAACGTATACCGTACTCAAAAAGCTGTGTGAGCACGGATTTTTCCGTTTGGAGGACGGTGTGGTGACCGTTGTGACAACGAAAGAGGAATACGATGCCGACCGAAGCGAAAAGTACATTGCGGAGTCATTTTCGGGTTCTCTGCCTGCATTCATTGCGGCATTTACGAAGAAAAAGTCGCTGACGGAGGAGGAAATTGCCGAGATCCGCGCGATGATTGACGGAGCGGGGAGGGAATAAGCGATGTCTGCTTTTTTGATGAAGCTGCTGAACATGAGCATGACGGCGACAGTCGTGCTTGCGGTGATCCTGTTTCTGCGCGCGCTGATCAAAAACCATGTGCCGCGCCGAGGGCTGCTTTGGCTGTGGATTGCTGCGGCATTGGCACTTGTCTGGCCGCTGCGTCCGGTGTCACCCCTGAGCATTTGGAATTCGGCTGATCTGCTTTCTGGTACCGCTTATGTGTCATCTGAGGTGCAAACGACGGCGAGGGAAGTGGATTCCATGTACACCGAGGAAACACCATCTGTTTTATCTGCGCCTGTCGGGACAGGAGAACCGCTCGATGTTCCGGCAGACTACATCATCCATGAGACTGTCGTGCAAGAACCCGCGCAGGAAAACGTGTACCACGACATTCCTGCCGCAGAATATCCGCTTGAAACACAGCCGCATACCGCCTCGCGTATCGAGTGGCTGTCCATCTTCTTTGTATTGTGGAGTACAGGCGTTGCGGTCATGGCAATTTATGCCGTGATTCGGTATGCGCAGATCAAGCGCCGCGTTGCCGTGTCTGTTCCGTTTGTGGACGGCGCATATCTGTGTGATGACATCGACACACCGTTTGTGCTCGGATTTCTGCCGCCGAAAATTTATTTGCCGTCGTCTCTTGCAGATGGGGATTTCGTTCCTGTCATCATGCATGAGCGGGCGCACATTGCACGCGGCGATCATATCATCAAAGCCATCGGCTGGTGGATTCTGACTGCGCATTGGTTCAATCCTTTGGTCTGGGTGTGCTATCACTGCTTCTGTTCCGATCTTGAATTTGCCTGTGATGAGCGTGCGGTGAAGAACCTCGGCATGGACGAACGCCGCTCCTATGCTGAAGCACTTCTGTCGTGCAGTATCGGTGCGAAACGGTCGCTTGCCCTTTCTCATCCGCTGGCATTCGGGGAAATCGGCGTCAAGGAGCGGATTTCGTCGGTGCTGACTTACCGGGAACCGGGCGTCCTTCGCAGCTGTGTGCCGCTGTTGATTCTGCCGATTTTGGTTGGGGTGTTTTTGACCGATGCGCCGAACGATATCCGTGATGATCTCTTTGAACAGCGCAATTACGGCATTGTGAAAATGGAGAAACAGCAGTCATATACCGTTTCCATTCCTACAGCGGCTTTGACCGATGACATCTACTCCGAGGGCGGACGGGAATATGCGCCAAATGAGTTCATTCTGTATCAATATGCACCGACAACGATGTATCTGTCCAAAATCGCGCCGGTCATCGGAGAAGATGATCTCATGTGGATTTTTGTCACGTTTGACTATACCGATTATGGAAAACAAGGGGTTGTTACGACTGTTAATGAACCGCAGTATCGAGGCACAGCGTTGTCCGGCTGGAGAAGCAGAGGTCATATCATATGTCGGGATATCGAGGATGTCAATACGACGTATTCAGATGCTGTTCAGAGCGGTTCTCAAGCGCAGGGAATTGAACTTGGTTTCTATATAGACCGAGAGGTTTTGGAAAATGCAGAAGGGTTTATTTCGTTTATGATCAGCGGACTGACCGACAGTTGGTACCGCCGCGGGGATGCCGTGGATGAATCCGAGATGATTGTCACCAAAGGCGGTGTTGTCGGTCCCGACTGCGTCGAAATGTACGTCAACAACTACGACAACCAGCCGATCGATCTTATCCTCGCTCTGGAAGCCTTCCCTGATGCATCTCTCTACGCTGATGAGATGAATATCTATATGGTTGAGAACGACAAAAAACATTGGATTCTCTCAGGCATGCCCGTGCGGAATGTTTACTTATCCGACCTGACGGGTGACGGTAAGCCCGAATTCTGCGCAAGCGTTTACTGGGGTTCCGGCATGATCGACAGTCATATTGTCGTTTACGACTATGTCGAGAAACAGGAATACACCCTTTGGGATCGCGGGGTGTTTGACTATCGGCTCGAAATGGAAAATCACACGCTGTATGCCGTGATGACCGACTACAACACAAGAGCAGAACTGTACCGCGATGTGCTGATGCTGATTCCGACAGGGGACGGTTACGCGCTGTCGATGGGTGAACCGAATTCCGAGGGTGTGTTATCTGATCTTTTCAAGCATGCGGAGGTTTATGTTTCCGAGCGGTGCATTTATATGACGCCGTTGTCCTCCACGCTTTCCATCGGCGGTGATACGGGATATCGGTATCTGATTGATCCCGACAAGCATTCCTTCTGCCAGATCCACCGTGATACGGGCAGCATTCAGATGGTCGGTTCTCTGCTTGGTGGGTGGAAAGAATTCCCGTGGACGGATGAGGAATGGGCAGAACTGTTTGTGTTTGGGGCGATCAAAGATACACCGATCAGTGAGGTTTATTCCCATCGGAATGCAATGTCGCTTGGCGCAGACCAATATCTTCTGTCCATGGACGATGAGCTGTGGCTGATGAAAGCCAGCAAGCATCCCGACGGTTCGGAATATGTATGGAGCATTCACGAGCTGGTGCCCGAATCGCAGAAAGGATTTGCCTATTACCGCTATATGCCGGCAGTGTCCGCATTGCCGCCGTATCTGAATATCACCTTTGATCTGCCAGAGGACATGAACATTTCCGCGTACTGTCGTGAAACCGCGCTTGCAAGTGTGCCGGCGGAGGGTTGGGCAGCGGAATGGAATCAGAGCTGGAACAACGACGACGGCGAGACGCAGGTTCTGTGGAGTCCGTCGGAGAGATCGGACGGATATATCCCGAGCGGCGTGTCGCAGGCAAGCATCACCTTTACCGCCTTGAATGACGATCGGACGCGCTACTGTGCCGGAACAATCTACATCACCCGCGACGACGATATTACCGATGCCTGGGACAACTGGTATCGCGTGACCGTGGTCGGACAGGGTCTGACCGTGACGAATGACGGACTTGGTGCGCTGATATCGTGGGACGGAAACTGAAATAGAACGAATGGAACTGTTTTCTGTGATTGGCAGAAAGCAGTTCTTTTTTTGTTGATCC
>JAFYTT010000413.1 GCA_017558715.1 Clostridia bacterium
ACCGTGTCTTCCCGATGACCCATCATTGGATGGCTGACTACAACGCACACATGGATGCCTACCGCGAGTATGGCTACGGGGGTGCCGTCACCAATGTCCCGTTTGCCGGCGGTTTTACCTCCTCCAAAGAGAATCTGGAAAAATTCTCCGTTCTGCTCGATGCCATGGAGGCACATGATCTCGGCATCTGGATTTACGATGAGGACGGCTATCCGAGCGGACAGGGCGGCGGTCTCGTTCTCGACGGACATCCCGAACTTCGCGCAAAAGGCTTTTACATGGTACGCCGCATCGCGTATGAGCCGAAGCACATCCACTATCATCTTGACGATATCTCCGACAAGATCGTCTGGGCGGCAAAGTACCCGCTGTACATCCCGCGCCTTGACGATACCTATGTACAGTTTGAGAAAATGGAAGCCGTGCCGTTCACCGAAACAGAAGTTGTCTGTGATCTTGCGGAACGCGAAATACTGTATATCTTCTGTGTGAAGGATGCGCATGAGGGTTCACACAGCACGCACAATGTCTCCTCCTTCAAAAACAACATCAATGTCATGGACAAGCGTGCCGTCAAGCGGTTCCTTGATCTGTGCTTTGAGCCGATTGTCAATGCGATTCCCGATGCATACCGCCGCGCGGCAAATGTCTTTACCGATGAACCGAGCCTGCACACCTCCTATGCGCGCGACTACGAAACATGGAATTACGCACTGGTTCCGTGGGTCGACGGTCTGTTTGAAGCGTATGAAGCGGAATACGGTGAATCGATGCTCCCGACACTTCCTCTGCTCTTTGAAGGACAGCAGAACGCCTATCCCGTCCGCGTAAAATTTTATGAACTGGTCGGCAAGCTGGTAGCAGAAGCATATTCCGGTCAGATCGCGGCATGGTGCGAATCCCACGGCGGCGGTTTCTCCGGTCACTATGTCTGTGAGGAGGCCATTTGCCAGCACGTCATGCAGTACGGCAGCTATGTAAGGGTCGTTTCCGCCGCAAGCTATCCCGGCATCGACGTTCTCTGCTGTTATCCCGAAATTTACGATTACAATACCGCAAAATTCGCGCAGATGGTCGTGCGCAAGAAACAGACAAACGGCATGATGGTGGAAATCTGTCCGTTTGCCGATGTCGAAACCTTCAAAAAAGCGCCGCTTGACAATATGACCGCCGTCATGGGACTTCTGTATCTTGCAGGCGTACGCAAAACACACTCGTACTTCACCGCCGATTTCTCCGCTTGGCGTGACGGATATTTCCCGAATGCCAAGGGCTATACGAATCAGGCGGAAACCGTCTGGTTCAACGAATACGTCGGACGGCTTGGTACCATGCTTGACGGGCTGCACAACGACTGTGATACGTTCATTTACTATCCGCTCGAGGAGGCGCAGGCAAAGGAAAAGCCCGCGTATTCCGGCAGCTGGCAGAGCGGTGACCGCAAAGCAGATGCCGCAACGGGCGGTCTTTCGCGTGCGGTATACGAGGCAGGACACGACTACTACTATGTTGACCGTGATGACATTCTGGAAGCCGCACGGACTGCCGAGGAAACGGGCGTTGCCATGATCTCCGGCTGTGCCGTGAAGAACCTGCTCCTGCCCGGTGTTGATGTCATGTACGGCGACGCGTATGATGCATTGGATATTCTCGCGCGTGCCGGTGTCAATGTCATCTTCTTCCACGAAAAGCCGCGTTTCGATGCACTCACGGGCGGCGCACTTTCCGCATCCGACCATCCGATCCGAGAGCTTCCCGAAATTCTCGCAGGACTTGCCGACGGCGATACGTCTGCATTCCGAGGTGCTGCGGACGGCGGTATTGTCCTGCGCGGCAGATTTGTCACAAAGGAAGGCAAGACGCTGTATATGCTTGCAAACAAGTCCCGCACAGATGCTGTCATTCCCTATGCCGGTACTGCCGATGCCGAAATCTGGAATCCGTCGGACGGTACGGTGAAAGTCCTTGCCGCAGGGGAAGATCTGACCGTTCCCGCGATGCGCGCACTGTTTGTCATTCAATAAATATTTTGAGGGAACGCAGATCCGTCATGGAATGCGTTCCCTCTTGCATGATTCATCTTTCGTACTGCTTTAGTGCCTCAACAACCGCAACAAACCGCGGATTATCCCGCACGCTGTCATAGCGCGAATGCTGCAGACGGTCGAGCATGTACCAGCACTGTGAATGCTCGGACAGCTCGTGGAAGTCCTTCCCCGGCTCCGGGTAGATGAGCTGATCGGTCAGGATGGATGTGTAGTGCTTTCCGTGGTCGTTTTGATAGGATTTGTCATAGGCAACCGTGTGAAATGCCATTGATTCCAAAGAAATCAAAGCATCTTCTGTTTTGCCGAGCGACATTTCAAATGTGGATTTCAGCCAATCATTCCATGAAAGTCTGGTGTGATAAAACATCAGATTGTCCCCGTAGATCATGCGGTAGAGGGATGATGAAATGTCCAGCATTTCGATTTTGCGCTCCCACGTATCGGGACCGTTGGGCAGCTCGTCCTCTATCGTATAGTTGCGGATGGCAATGCCGAGACAGTCGGTCAGCTTGTCGATCTCATCCTGAATGTAAAGCTCCGTTTTTCCGTCACCGATGCCCGAGGATTTTGCAAATTCCCGACAGTATTTCATCGGTGTCAGCAGGTTGACCGCATCCATTGCCTTTTCGGTCTGTCCCGTTTCCCCATAAATATTGATGAGCAGATTGATCGCATCGTATCGCGTGTCCTCATCCTTACATTCCGCGACAACGGAGGAGCACAGCCCCTCCATTTCCGCAAAGAGCGCTGAGTCGCGGTTTTCATCCCAGATATGGTAGATGCAAACGGCGAGATTTTCCCGGATCTCATGGTCGGCGGGATACAGCGCATGTGCCCTGCGTGCCAACGCGATCCGCTCCTCGATCGTCCCGACCTCGGCAAGACGGCTCATTTCCTTTTTGATATCAGCAAGCGCCGCCTCACGCTCGGATAATTTGTAGCCGAGCAGCTCATCGATGCTGACGGAAAAGAAGTCGGCAAGCGCGGGCAGGATTTCGATATCGGGATAGCCGCCCTCCGATTCCCAACGAGAAATCGCCTGCGGTGTCACGCCAATGGCGGCGGCAAGGGTGTCCTGCGTGATATTGTGTTCTGCACGAAATCTTTTGATGATCGTGCCGATTTTCAGATTCATCGTATCTCGTACCTCCTTGTGTATATTCCGTAAGCTTACGGGTATATTATAACATGTGTTGTCCGGTCGGTCAATGATCAATTCATTGTTGATCCGATCAAGCAATCATTGATAATTGCAAAAAATCCGAGATATTTTTAATTATTTTCAAAAAACCTATTGACAATCCGCAGAATATATGATATAATACTCAAGCAAACGAAAAATATGGCGGAATAGCTCAGTTGGCTAGAGCAATCGGTTCATACCCGATAGGTCGTGGGTTCAAGTCCAACTTCCGCTACCAGGCCCGTTGGTCAAGCGGTTAAGACACCGCCCTTTCACGGCGGTAACAGCAGTTCGATTCTGCTACGGGTCACCAAAAACGAAAAGAGAACGCAATGCGTTCTCTTTTTTGTTTTTCATGAGCTGTCCT
>JAFYTT010000414.1 GCA_017558715.1 Clostridia bacterium
GCGAACCGATTTCGAGTGATCTTTTATATCTGTTCGGCAATCAGCAGCATTTGTTCTACTACGGTCTGACCGCACCGGGTGGCTGGGAATGGTTCAACGGTGTCCGCGAGGAGGAACGGTTCAAGTCCTACATTCCGCGCGCGCAGGCATTGACCGAAATCAAATAATCATTTTAACACCTGTCCGATACCCTGTCGGGCAGGTGTTTTTGTCTTCTTACCTCATTTTTCCCGATTTTTCCGTAAATTTCCTGTAAATATTTGAAAATATGACTATACAAATCGGATCAGATGTGATATAATAAAATAAGGAATATACTACCCATCAAAATATGAACAAATTATGAAAGACTGAATATGAAAAACAACAATTCTTATAAACCCAACAACCGCAATCCGCGCGGCGGCAAGTCATATAACAACAGCGGAAATAACGGCTATACCAGAAAGCCGCGTCCTGCCGACAGCGAAAACGAATTCCGCACCGCGCCGCTGACCGAAGGGGATGCATCCTTCGATCCGGCATCTGACGAAACCAACGGTGCTGTCGTCGGACGCAATGCCGTCAGAGAACTCCTGAAATCCGGCCGCGCCATCGATAAGATCTTTGTCCGCAAGGGCGACCGCGAAGGCTCGATTACCATGCTCGTCGCACAGGCCATCGAGCGCAAGATCCCCGTTTTAGAGGTCGAGCGTCAGAAGCTCGATGCGTATGCATGCGGTCTGCCGCATCAGGGCATTGTCGCGATGGCGGCACAGAAGGAATACTGTTCCGTCGAGGACATTCTCGCCATCGCAGAAGAGCGCGGTGAGATGCCGCTCATCATCATCGCAGACGGCATCAACGATCCCAACAACCTCGGTGCCATGATCCGCTGTGCCGAAGGTGCGGGCGCACATGGTATCATCATTCCCAAGCGTCACGCAGTCGGTGTTTCTCCCGCTGTTACCAAGGCATCTGCCGGTGCGGTTGAGCACATGGCAATCGCCAAGGTCACCAATCTGGCGCAGACCATTGCCGATCTCAAGGAACGCGGCATCTGGACCTACGCCGCAGAAGCAGGCGGTACGCCTTACTACGATGTCGATTACAAAAACCCCTGTGCGCTGGTCTTCGGCTCGGAGGGTGAGGGCGTTTCCCGTCTGGTCAAGGACACCTGCGACTTCATCGTTTCCATCCCGATGTACGGTCACGTCAATTCTCTGAACGTCTCCACCGCATCCGCTGTCATCATCAATGAAGCAAAGCGCGGTCAGATGCAGAAAAAATAAAAGCCCCGATTGAGATACACCCCAAAAATTCCTTCAGAAAGGACTGAATTCAGCATGGATCAGAACACCAAGCACCCGAATACCGCCGATGCGCTGCTGCAGAAGCTGAAGCTGAACATCGCACAAAACGATTCGGACAAGGAATCCATTGCCGCCGAAGAAGCCGCCGCAAAACAGGCAAACGGAACACGTTACAAGTTCCGTGTCATGAAGCGCGAAGAATATCTGGAAAAGAAGCGGATCGCAGATGCACTTGCTTCCGCAGCTGATGATGCCGAGATCTCCGATGACGATCTGGAAGCGCTTCTGCGCAATTACTTAAAGAAAATCCCGAAAATCGATCCTGTTGTAGAGGAGGTTCCGGCAGAAGCACCGTCCTCCGACGATCACCCCGTAATCGATCTTGACAAGCCGCTGTCCAAAGAAGATACTCCGTTCTTTGAGGATGCGCCGATCGAAACGGAAGAAGCCGTCGATGAAATCACAGACGATCTCGATCTTCTGCTCTCGCTCCTTCCCGAAGAGGAGTCCGATGCAGAGCCAATCGATCTTTCGGACGAAGAACCGATGGATCTTCCTGCGGATGAGCTGCTCACCACATCGGAAACCGCCGTGAATGACGATCTTACGGTAGACGATGACGATCTTGCAGCACTGCTTGCTTCCATTCCCGAAGACAGCGACGACGATGAGCCTGCGCTTGCAGAAGCAGATCCGATCATCGATGAAGAATCGGTATCCGAAGTGCAGGGAGCCGCACCTTCCGCAGACAGCATTACAGACAGCGAGCTAGAAGCCATTCTTGCCGCCATGGACGGAGAACTTCCGCAGGCTGAATCTGACGACGATGCAAACAGCGATCTTCCCCTCGAAGAGGAGACCGATGCAGATGTGACGATGTCCGAGGAAACGGATGCGGTCGAAGAAGAGCTTGAAGCGATGCTCGCCGCCATCGGTGAGGATGTACCGCAGACAGCCGTAACTGCCGACGCTGTCACAGATGACGAACTGGAAGCCATGCTTGCCGCCATCGAAGGTGAGAGCGCAGAAAATACGGAAACAGAGTCTCCGGAGATCGCCGATGAAACCGCAGCAGAACCTGTTGTTGATGATATTTCTGACGAATCCTTCTTCGATGCACTTGCAGCACTGACCGAGGACGTCCCGGCAGAGGACCTGAACGCAGATGAGATCCCGGAATCCGCTGCCGATACAGCCGCAGAAACCGATACCACTGCAGACAGTACCGAAGCTGCTGACAATGCCGATTCTTCTGAAGCCGGCGAATTTGACCAGACCGATCTCGACCTGATGATCGCATTCGGTATGGAAGATCAGCTGGAAGACGCTGTCGGTCATGAGCGTGCAAAGAAATATAAGAAAGCCATCGGCGACCGCAGTGATGACCATTTCAACGAAATGCACTCCGGCGACCGTCCCGATACAGTACAGGACAAGCATGCGGAATATGTTTCCGCCGCCCAGAACCGCGAAATTTTCGCCGAATACAAAAAGAAGTATTCCGGTATCCTCTTCCGATTCCTCGGTGCACTGTTCTTCCTCGTCCTGCTGTTCTTCTTTGAAAATGACCGCCTGCTGGGCATCACGATGCCCGCGATCTTTGACCGTGAACAGTATCCGCTGGTCTATACACTGTTTGACCTCCAGCTCGTTCTGCTCTCCGGTGCCATGATCTGGCGCAATGTCCGCACCGGTATCCGTGCGATCTTCCGCGGACGTCCGATTCCGGAAAGCATTACAGGATTTTTGTTCCTTGCCTGCATCGTATATACCGCTGTCATTGCATCCCTTTGCCCGATGCACGGTCTGCAGCTCTATAATTTCCCCATCGGTCTTGCGGTTCTGTTCGAGCTCTGCTACGAATTCATGAATCTGCGCCGTGAGATTATGAGCTTCAAGATCGTTTCGTCCAAGAAGCTCAAATACGCTGTCGATGCGATTGCACCGAAGGATGGCGAGGCAGAGCGCAAAATGTTTGCCGAATACATCTCCGACGATCCCGCGCTGTTCCGCATCAAGCGCACCGCTTTCGTCGAATCGTTCTTTGCACGCACGGAAACTTATCCGCGCACCCAGAGAATTCTCCGTGCGGTTCTCCCGGCTGTGCTTCTGCTGGTTTTGGCATTCTTCTCCGCAAAGTTCATTTTGACCGGCGATCTCTATGAATCCCTGACCGTTGCATACATCACCATGCTTCTGACCCTTCCCTCCTGTGCCTTCATCGCGTTCAGTTATCCGATGTACCGCGCATCCGGCTTCGCGTACAAAAAAGACAGCGCGATGATCGGTGAAGCCTCCCTCGGCGAATATGCAGATGCGTCGGTTGTCTCCTTTGACGACAAGGAAGTCTTCCCTGCACGCGGCGTCCGCGTCCGCAATGTCAAGGTCTACGGCGAAAACCGTATCGATCATGTCATTTATGCGGCAGCAAGCGTCTTCCATGTGGTCGGAGGTCCGCTCGCCGATGTCTTTGAAACGGCAACCGGGGAGCTCGGTTACGCCGAAAACGTCAAGCTGACACGTCTTGACCGTGACGGTATTGAAGCACGTGTGGACGGCGGTACCGTTCTGATCGGACGTGCGGCGTTTGTCAATCGTTACGGTTATGCCGCATCCCTCAACGAAAGCGAAAAGTCAATGGAAGAAACGGGTGACGCATCGATTCTCTACATCGCCTATGACAACAATGTCGCGGCAAAGCTTTACATCCAGTATTCCGTTGAACCCGACTTCGAGATCGTTCTCAAGCAGCTCTACCGTCAGGGTGTCTGCGTCGGCATCAAAACCAGCGACCCGAACATCGACGATCATCTGCTGTCCTGCAAGATCAAGATGTCCAAGTACCCGGTCAAGATCATCAAGTGTGCCGAACCCAAGGAAACGGCGATCATCGTTGACCGCCTGTCCTCCGGCATCGTCTCCAAGTCCTCCGCAAAGGCACTGCTTCAGACGCTTGCCATCTGTGACCGCGTCCTGTCCGCATCCCGCACCAACAATGTGCTCGGCGTTGTCTCCATTCTGCTCGGTATGGCGGCAATGGCATTCTGCATTGTCTCCGGCATGGCTGTCACGCTTGCGCCGGTCTGGATTGCACTGTATCAGCTGTTCTGGATCATTCCCGTCATTGCAATTTCGCGCTACTATATTTAAGGCAACATCGGAGCAATCACACGGTTGCTCCGATTTGTTTTATACAACAAAAAACACGGCTGCCGCCCAAAATCGGGTGACAGCCGTTGTTCGTTATGATGGATTACAGGTTATAATACTTATCAAATTCAGCAGGATGCGGGATGGCAGCCATTGCACGGCACTCCTCGCGTTTGTTCTTGATGAAGTTCTTTAAGAGTTCTTCCGGGAAGACACCGCCGACGGTCAGATAGTCGTGATCGGCTTCCAGAGCATCGAGAGCCGCGTCAAGGGACGTGGGCAGACCCTGCAGCTTTGCCTTTTCTTCTTCGGGCAGGTGGTACAGGTTGCAGTCATACGGACCCCAGCCGTTTTCATGCGGGTCGATCTGGTTCTTGATGCCGTCCAGACCAGCCATCAGAATTGCGGCGTAAGCGAAGTACGGGTTGCAGGTCGCGTCGGGGTTACGAAGCTCAAAGCGGCGCTTGTCGGGAGACTTTGCATAAGCGGGAATACGGATGACAGCAGAACGGTTGGAGGTCGCATAGCCGACAGTAACCGGTGCTTCAAAGCCGGGAACGAGACGCTTGAAGGAGTTGGTGGACGGGTTAGTCAGTGCGCAGAGAGAAGCAATGTGCTTCAGCAGACCGCCCATGAAGTAGTGTGCCGTGCGGGAGAGATTGGAATAACCGTTATCATCGGAGAAAAGCGGTTCTCCGTCCTTGAACAGCATCATATGGACATGCATACCGCTGCCTGCTTCACCGTAGATGGGCTTGGGCATAAAGGTTGCGGACTTGCCGTACTTGAGTGCGGTGTTGTGGATGATGTACTTGATCATCATCGTTGCATCTGCCATGTGAACAACCTCACCAAGCTGCGGTTCGATCTCAAACTGACCGGAAGCAGCAACCTCGGGATGGTGGTAGTTGATTTCGATGCCCATTTCCTTCATGAGCATGCACATTTCGGAGCGGCATTCGTAGGAGATATCAAACGGCTTTGCGATATGATAGTTCTTCTGCTTGGGAACGATGACACCGAGACCGTCGTTTGCGCTGTTCCAGTAGGACTGAACCGCATCAACGGACGCACCGATGTATCTGCCCTCAACACCCCAGGAAACATTGTCAAACAGATAGAATTCAAATTCAGGAAGAATCTTCATCGTGTCGGCAATACCGTTGTCCTGCATGTACTTGACA